>JAZDHM010000044.1:0-6455 GCA_043805935.1 Actinomycetota bacterium | reverse complement strand
GCCGGCGGCGGTGGCCGGGATCGGGGGGGCGAGGAGCACCAACGAAGAGGCCTACGCCTTCGGCAAATTCCTCCGCTCGGTGATCGGCACCGGGAACCTCGATGCCAGGGTGGGTGACGCCCTCGACCCGGCGCTCCTGGTGGGCGGCACCGGGCGGATCGACGACCTCGAGCGAGCCAAGACGATCCTCGTGTGGGCTCCGGATCTGAAAGAAGAGCTCCCGGTGCTCCACCTTCGGGTGCGCCGGGCGGCCACCGCGATGAGCGCCACACTGATCGTCGTCCATCCGCGCCGAACCGGCCTCGACCTCGACGCCGATCACGTCGTCCGCTACCGGCCTGGGGAGGGAGGGCGTTTGCTCGACGGGTTGCGCGCTGGATCTGGCGAGCTGGCGCCGGTCGCTGCCGCCCTCACCAACGGTCCGGTGGTGGCGATCATCGGCCGCACCGGCCTCACCGAGTCGCCCGATGTCGCCACCGCCGTCGCCGCATATGCCTCCACCCTGCCCGGCGCCACGGTGCTCCCGGTGTCGCGCCGCGGCAACCTCTATGGGGCGCTCGACATGGGAATGGCGCCGACGCTTCTCCCCGGACGCGTGTCGGCTGCCGACGAGTCGGCGCGGGCAGCCCTCGCCGATGCCTGGGGCGGTGTGGTCCCGGCGCCGGGACGGGACGCCGACGGCATCATCGACGGCCTCGATGACGGGACCATTCGGGCCCTCGTACTGCTCGGTGCCGACCCGGCCGCCGACTATCCGGATCGCCAAAGGGCTGAGCGAGCATTTCTCCCCCGTCAGGGGGGAGTCCCCCGAAAGGGGGAGGGGGGTGTCTTCGGGATCCCTCAGGGGGGAGTCCCCCCAAGGGGGGAGGGGGGTGTCTTCGTCGTCTCGTTCGACCTCTTGCTCAACGAGTCCAATCGGCACGCGGACGTGGTCCTGCCGGTTGAAGGCTTCTCGGAGGTCGAGGGCACGATGACCAACCTCGAGGGCAGGGTGCAGAAGTCGAACCGGATCGTCCCGGGCCCGGGGTTGAGCCGGTCCGCCGCCGAGGCGCTCGACGATCTCGCCGCCCGCATGGGCCGCTCCCTCGGCGGCGGAGCGGACGCCATGGCCAAGGAGATCGCCTTGGTTGTCCCGGCCTATGCCGGGGTCACCTGGGAGGCGCTCGACTGGGGCCGGGGGCGCGACGGGATGGTCGCCACCTTCGCCGAAGGGTTCCGCCCTCCGCAGCCGGCCGACCCGAGCACGACGATCCCGTCGGTGGGGGGCATGGCGCTCCACCTCGGTCGGGTCCTCTACGACGAGGGCACGATGACCGTCGCCGGGCCATCGTTCGCGCCACTGATCGGCTCGGCGGTGCTGCTGGTCCATCCCGCCGACGCCTCGCGGCTCGGCCTCATCGAAGGCTCGGCTGCCGTCGTCACCGGATCGGGCGGTACGGCCACGCTGCCGTGGTCGCCCGACGAATCGCTCGCCGCCGGGACCGCCTACCTGCCCTTCAACCTCGGCGTGTCGGTGGGGTCGGCGCCGTCGCTGACGATCGGCCCGGCGCGGGGAGACGGGCGATGACCCGCTTCCTCGAGGCGGTCTTCGGGTCGGTGTTCTGGTCGGCGGTGGTCAAGGTGGTGTTCGCCTTCGCGTTCCTCCTCCTCACCGCCCTCGTCCTGGTGTGGTTCGAGCGCCGGGTGGTGGCGTTCATGCAGAACCGGGTCGGGCCCAATCGGGCCGGTCCCTTTGGCATCCTCCAGACCCTCGCCGACGGCCTGAAGCTGCTCTTCAAGGAAGGCATCCGGCCGCGCAAGGTCGAGGTGGCGATGTACCTGGCGGCGCCGGTGGTGGCGATGATCCCGGCCTTCCTCATCTTCCTGGTGGTGCCGATCGGCGCGCCGATGCACATCGGGGAGACCACGGTGACGCTCCAGGGCGCCGATCTGAACATCGCCCTGCTCTTCGTGCTGGCGATGTCATCGATCGCCGTCTATTCGGTGGTGCTCGCCGGCTGGGCATCCGGGTCGAAGTACCCGCTCCTCGGCGGGGTGCGGGCGACCGCCCAGATGATCTCCTACGAGACGGCGATGGGCCTCGCCCTGGTGCCCGTTGTGATGTTGGCCGCCGTCCAACTGGGGTCGGGGCCTCCCGACCTCGGGGTGATGTCGTTCTCCAAGATCGTCGAACTGCAACAGGGGTCGTTCGGGGGGACCCTGTCGATCTCGGGGCCACTCCACTTCGTCGCCACGATCGTCAACCCGGTATTGCGGGTGATCCCGGGGTGGTTCTTCTTCTCGGTGTTCCCCTCGTTCGGCATCTTCTTCACCGCAGCCATCGCCGAATCCAACCGGGCACCCTTCGACCTGGTCGAGGCGGAGTCGGAGATCGTCGGCGGGTACCACACCGAATACTCCGGGTTCCGCTTCGCCATGTTCTTCCTCGCGGAGTACATCAACATGTTCAACGTCTCGGCGATCGCGGTGACGCTGTTCTTCGGAGGATGGCTTGGCCCCGGGGCGGATCTCCCCTACGTCGGGTGGCTGGTGCCGATCTTCTGGTTCCTCGTCAAGACCTACGCCCTGCTCTTCCTGCTCGTGTGGATCAGGGCGACCATGCCCCGTCTGCGTTACGACCAACTGATGACCGTTGGTTGGAAGATCCTGATTCCGTTCAGCCTCGTATGGCTCGTCCTGTTCGCCCTGTTCCAGAGCGTGCGCGTGTTCGGATTGCCGTGGTCATGAAAGGGGTGACGCCGTGAGCGGTCCGCTGGCCGGGTTCTGGGTGACCCTCAAACAGATGCTGCCCGGCCACCGGGTCACGACGCAGTACCCCGAGGAGAAGCGGGTCAAACCGCAGCGCTTCCACGGCCGCCACGTGCTCAACCGGTACCCGGACGGAATGGAGAAGTGCATCGGGTGCGAGCTGTGTGCCGGGGTGTGTCCGGCCCGGTGCATCTACGTGCGGGGCAAGGAGAACCCCACCGACGCCCCGGTGAGCCCGGGGGAGCGGTACGGCTTCGTGTACGAGATCAACATGCTGCGCTGCATCTTCTGCGCGTTGTGCGTCGAGGCCTGCCCCACCGAGGCGATCACGATGACGCATCTGTTCGAGATGTCGGTGACCGATCGGCAGGACGCCATCTACACCCGGTCCGAGCTGCTGATGAACCCCGACGGATCGGTGCCCCACCCGCAGCCGGACAGCATTCTCGTCGACAAGGGCGAATTGCTGGCGGCGGACGGCTGGATGCGGGCGACAGCCTCGTCGGGACGCGCCGCCTACGAGGGGGTGGTGGCGTGGACCGCCACGGCCGGAGCGGGGGTACGCCCGCCGGAGCAGGGGCAATCCGCTGCCCGCGACCCGCTACCCGCTGCCGGCAAGAGCGAGGGCGCGAAGCGGGAGGCGGGAAGCGGGAAGCGGGAAGCGGGAGGCGGGAGGCGGGAAGCGGGAAGCGGGAAGCGGGAAGCCGATTCCCATGGTTGAACTCAGCCTCTTCATCATCTTCGGGCTGACCGCCGTGTACGGAGCCGTGACGATGGTGTGGGCGCGCAACCCGGTCTACTCGGCGCTGGGGCTGATGCTCTCGATGTTCTCGGTGGCCGTCTTCTACGTCTCCAACAGCGCTCACTTCGTCGCCGTCGTGCAGGTGATCATCTACGCCGGCGCCGTCATGACGCTGTTCCTGTTCGTCATCATGCTGATCGGGGTCGACAAGGCCGAGGATCGTGTCGAGAAGATCCCGCTGCAGCGGCCCCTCGCCCTCGGCGCCCTGGCGCTCTTCGGAGCGGGTGTGCTCTGGGCGGGCCGGTACGTGTGGGTGACGGGCCCCGTCCAGGGTGTCGATCCGGTCAACGGGACCATCGAGGCGATCGGCAGCCAGCTCTTCCGCCAGTGGGTGCTGCCCTTCGAGATCACCGCGTTGCTGTTGATCATCGCCGCGGTCGGCGCCGTCGCGTTGGCGCTGTTCAAGGACGAGGAGGCGGGCGAATGACCGTCACCCCGGGCTGGTACATGGCGCTGGCGGTGGTGCTGTTCGTCATCGGCCTCGCCGGGATCCTGCTCCGTCGCAACGCCCTGGTGATGTTCATGTCGGTGGAGCTGATGCTGAACGCGGTGAACCTCACGTTCGTGGCCGCCGGCCGTGAGCTGCACAGCATCGACGGGCAGATGGCGGTGTTCTTCGTGATGGTGGTCGCCGCGGCCGAGGTGGTGGTCGGCCTGGCGATCATCGTGGCGGTGTTCCGGCGGCGGCGGACGGCGTCGGTCGACGAACTGGCGGAGCTGCGTGGATGACCGGCACGCTGATCTCCCTCGCCATCCTCCTCCCGCTCGGGGGATCGGTGGTGCTCCTGTTCGGCGGCAAGCGCTTGCCCGAGCCGCTCGCCGGGGTGATCGCCACGCTCACCGTCGCCGGGGGGTTCGCCTGCGCCGCGGTCGCCGCCGTCGACTTTTTCACCGGCACCGGCGAAGCGAGCTCGGTGCGATGGTTCGACTGGATGCCCGCCTTCGGAGTGAACGCCGAGTTCGGGTGGGACCGCCTCTCCGCACTGATGACCCTTGTCGTCACCGGGGTGGGAGCCCTCATCCACCTGTACTCGATCGGCTACATGAAGGGCGATCCCCGGTTCGGCCGCTTCTTCTCGTACATGAACCTCTTCATCGTCTCGATGCTGATACTGGTGCTCGCCGACAACTTCGCCGTGCTCTTCGTGGGGTGGGAGCTCGTCGGGCTCTGCTCATACCTCCTCATCTCGTTCTGGTTCGAGCGGGAGACGGCGGCCGCCGCCGGCAAGAAGGCGTTCGTGGTCAACCGGGTGGGCGACGTCGGGTTCATCGTCGCCCTGATGCTCGTGTTCTCGCATTTCGGCACCTTCAGCTTCGATGCGGTGTTCGCCTCGGCCCCGGAGGTGCTCACCACCGGCACCGCGACCGCCATAGGCCTCCTCCTCCTGGTCGGGGCGGTGGGCAAGTCGGCACAGCTTCCCTTGTACGTGTGGCTGCCCGACGCCATGGAGGGCCCCACCCCCGTCTCGGCCTTGATCCATGCAGCGACGATGGTGACGGCGGGCGTCTACATGGTCGCCCGCACCGGGGCGATCTTCGGGATGGCGCCGATCGCCGCCGGGACGGTGGCCGTGGTCGGTGCGGCGACCGCCCTCTTCGCGGCCACGATCGCGGTCGCCCAAACCGACATCAAGCGGGTGCTGGCGTATTCCACCATCAGCCAGCTGGGCTACATGTTCATGGGGGTCGGCGCTGCCGCCTACGCGGCGGGGATCTTCCACTTGATGACCCACGCCTTCTTCAAGGCACTCCTCTTCCTCGGGGCGGGGTCGGTGATCCACGGGATGGGAGGTGAGCAGGACCTGGGGAAGATGGGAGGACTGCGGCGGAGGATGCCGCTGACCTTCGTCACGATGACGATCGCCTGGCTGGCGATCTCCGGCATCCCGCCCCTGGCCGGCTTCTGGTCCAAGGACGAGATCTTGGGCACCGTGTTCGAACGCGGCGGGGCGTGGACCGTGCTCTGGGGGGTCGGGCTGCTCACCGCGCTCCTCACCGCGTTCTACATGACCCGGCTGATGTGGCTCACGTTCTTCGGTGAGCCACGTTGGGGCGACGGCGTGCATCCCCACGAGTCACCCGGTGTGATGACACTGCCACTCGTCGCCCTCGCCGGCCTGTCGGTGGTGGGCGGTCTGGTCAACACGCCGTTCCGCACGTCGCTGGAGCACTTCCTCGACCCGGCATTCGAGGCCGTGCACCTGTCGCCCGCTGCCGGAGGCTCGACCGCACTGGCCCTGGCGGCGGCCGCCGTTGCCGCCGCCATCGCCGGCATCGGCCTGGCGGCGCTGCGGTATCGCGGCCGCGTGCCCGACGAGACCGGGTTCGCCTGGCGCCTCACGGGCCGGGGCTACTACGTCGACGACGTGTACGGCCAGGTGTTCGCCCGCACCGGAAAGCTCGCCGCGGCGTGGCTGGCGTTCCGATTCGACGCCCGCGGCATCGACGGAGCGGTCGAAGGCATCGGCGCCCTCACCCGCAAGACGGGAGGCTGGCTGCGGCCGGTCCAGACCGGGTTTGTCCGCTCCTCGGCGGCCGCGGTCGCCGTCGGCGCCGTCGCCCTCCTCGGGTGGTTCCTCTTCAGGGGTGGGCTGTGATGGCTTGCTTCGCTCGATCGGCGATGCGCGATGCGCGATGCGCGATGTGTCACGCGACGAGCGCTTTTCGCGAACCCATTGCGCACTGCGTATTGCGTGATGCCGGAGGCGTTGCATGACCTTCCCGATCCTGTCGGTGATCATCGCCCTCCCGGTGGCCGGCGCCGCCGCCGTGCTCGTCCTGCGTCGCAAGGAGCTGGTGCTGCCGGTGGCGTTCGCCTCGTCGCTGATCACCTTCGGGGCATCGGTGTGGCTGCTGGTGCGGTTCCAGGTGGGGGAGGCGGGGTTCCAGTTCGTCGAGCAGGCCA
>JAZDHM010000043.1:0-2950 GCA_043805935.1 Actinomycetota bacterium | reverse complement strand
CTGGGGTCAGCGGCGGTGTCGGGAGCACCGACGACCATCCTCGCCGGTGACCTGGCGACGCTCCACGATCTCACGGCCCTGGCCACGGCCGCCCGCCTCACCATCCCGGCGACCGTGGTCGTCGTACACAACGACGGCGGCGGGATCTTCCACTTCCTGCCTCAAGCAGGCCATCCCGAGTTCGAGCGCTACTTCGGCACCGCCCACGGGGTGGACTTCGTCGCCGCGGGGCGGGCCCTGGGGGTCGACGCCGAGGAGATCGACGACCCCGTGCGATTCCGCCAGGCGATGGGCGAGCACCCGTCCCGGCCGCGTCTGCTGCAAGTTCGCACCGACCGAGTGGAGAACGTCGCGGTGCATCGCCGGATCCGCGAGGCGGTGGCGGCGGCAGTCGCCGACCTCTGATCTCGGGTCAGGTCAGCAGGTCGAGCATCGGCCGGAGCTTGAGACGGGTCTCCTCGAGTTCGCCGTCGGGGTCGCTGTCGGCCACGATCCCATTGCCGGCGTAGACGGTGGCCTGCTCGCCCCGCACCAGCGCCGACCGCAAGGCGAGGGCGATCTCCCCATCCCCCGCAGGATCGACCCACCCGATGCCGCCGGCATACCACCCGCGGTCGATTCCCTCCATCTTGTCGATGAAGCCGAGAGCCTCGGCGCGCGGCGCACCGCCGACGGCGGGCGTCGGGTGCAGTGCCGCGGCGAGATCCAGAATCCTGGCGTCGGTCGTCCCATTGATCGGTGTCGCCAGGTGCTGGATCGTGGCGAAACGATGCAGCTGGGGGGTCGCCGACCGCTCCACCGTCGTGGCCAGGCCGGAGAGCCGGCGCACTGCGTCCTCGACGACGATCTCGTGCTCCACCCGATCCTTGGGGCTGGCGAGCAGGGCGTCGCCGAGCCGGCGGTCCTCCTCGGGATCGCCTCCCCGCGGGGCGGACCCGGCGAGCGGCGCCAGCCGGAAATGGTGCCCCTGGCGGCCGACCAGCAGCTCCGGGCTCGCCCCGATGAACGTGGATTCCCCCTCCTGCCATCCGAACACCCGACACTCGGGATAACGGTCGCGCAGGATGGCGACCAGCTCAAACGGCTCGAACGATGCTCCCGATCTGATCGACACCGAGCGGGCCAGCACGACCTTCTGCATCGAACCACCCCGGATCGCGGCGACCGCCTCGGCGACCAGCCCGACCCAGTCGTGGGGGGACGGGCGGGATTCGACGGTGTGATCGACCTCACGGGTGAGGACCGGGGTCGTCTGCGGGCGCAGGGTGGACGCCAGGGCGAGCAGCAGCTGCCCGTCGCTGCCCGGCGGCAGCGCGATCGTCAGCCGTGAGCGCCCAGCCGCTCGCGTCACGGTGATCTCGGGCACCACCGCCACCGCCGAGGGGAACCCCTCCCAGTCGGCGCTCGAAGGACCGTCGTCGGCGAACGAGAAGCCGACCAGGGCCGTCGCCTCGGCGGGCACGGTGCTCCTCAGGCACGCGTCGACGAGCCCCAGACGGTCGGCGCCGGAGGAGGCAATACGCACCGCGGTGCCGAGTGCTCCAACGGAGCGTCCGTCGACGGACGAGAAGAACCCGGCAAACCCGAACGCCGCCGCTCCAGCGCGCGCCAGGTCGAGCGGATCGAGGTCCTCGAGGTCGATCGACGCCACCCTGAGGTCCGGCGGCATCGCCTCGAGGCGCAGAGCGAGGGCAGCGAGGGTCGGACGAGGGATCAACATGCGGCGGCGGATGGTACCGCTCGCCGGCTGCGACCGGCCCCAGTGGCCTCACCCAACTCCCACCGCATCCCGGATAGCCTCGGCGACCGCCTCGGGACGCTCCATCGGCACGAAATGGGTGCCACCGACCACACTCACCAGCCCACCCCGGGGAAACCGCCCCGTGAGGAAACGGGCGAACTCTGCGGGGTGGGTCGTCGAGTCGGCACCGACGACGACGGCCACCGGGCAGACCACCTCCCCGAGCCGATCCCAAGCCCGGTGGGTGGTGGCGGTCCGGTAGAACTCGGCCTCGGTCTGTGGGGCGCAGGCGAGATGGCGAGCCCCGTCCGCACCGTCGCGGAACCCGTGCTCGACATAGAGGTCGAGCGTCTCAGCGGTCCATCGGGCGAACGGGCCGCGTCCGGCGAACCATGCTCGAGTGTCCCCCCGAGTGGAGAGGGCCTCACGGCGGCGGAGCGCACCGAGCACCAACGGATGATCCTCGCCCCTACCGTAGGGCCCGGGGTAGATGATCGGCTCTATCAGGACGAGTCGAGCCCACGTGCCGGGACGCAGGATCTCCGACATCGCCAGGGCGGCTCCACCCGATGAGTGTCCGACGCCGACCCGAGGGGCTCCAAGCGCGAGG
This sequence comes from Actinomycetota bacterium, assembly GCA_043805935.1. Lineage (GTDB taxonomy): Bacteria > Actinomycetota > Acidimicrobiia > Spongiisociales > UBA11373 > RBG-16-68-21. The sequence goes on along the minus strand of JAZDHM010000043.1, from coordinate 599 downwards.
GTGTCGACGGCGCAGAGGACGTCGCGGCCCAGGTCCCACCAGTCGAAGGGCGGTGGCCCCACCTGCGACGACCCGTGACCCCGCTGATCGAGCGCCACGGCGTCCACGTCGTCGAGCAGACGCTCGATCGGCCGCCACAGCTCCTTGCAGAACCCGTTGGCGTGGGCGAACAGCACCGGAGTGCCGGTCCCGGACCGCTCATAGGCGAGCGTCAGGCCGTCATGTGTGGTGAGGAGAGGCACGGCGCAGGAAGGTATCAGATGGCAGATGGCAGACAGCAGACGGGAGTCTGTCTAATTGCTGATTGCAAATCGCGAATCGCGCTCGAGCGCAGCGAGGCCTACGACAGCGGATACATCCTCCGGATGCGCTCGTCGTCCACCTGGAAGGTGAGGTGGCTGATGACGCGAACGACGCCGGCGATCCTACGGGTCAGCTCCTCGAGCAGGTGGGCCTCGGTCCGGTTCTCCAGCTCTCCCCCGAGGGTGACAACCCCCTCGTGCACCGAGACGGTGACGCTCCCCGGGTCAAGGAACAGCAGGCGCCGAACGATGTCCTCGCGCACCTCGTCTTCGATCACCTCGTCGGGCTTGGTGAAG
>JAZDHM010000042.1:0-2038 GCA_043805935.1 Actinomycetota bacterium | reverse complement strand
CTATGGCACCGGTTCCGGGGAGGGAAAGGGGTAGCGACCTCAGCAGGCATCGCCCTGTGGCTCGAGCCACTCGCCGGCCTGGGGCTGCTGGTGGCGTGGGCGTTGCTCGTCGGGCTGACCAGGCGGGCCTCGATCGCCTCATTGGTGGTGGCGGCGGCCTTCGTGCCGGTGCTCGCCCTGACCGATCATCGGGGCTGGTCCCTCGTCTGGGGTGGTGCCGTCGCGTTGCTGATCATCACGCGCCACCACGCCAACATCCGCCGTCTGCTCGGGGGGTCCGAGCCCGCCATCGAGGCACGATGAAGCCCCTGGTCGAGGCGCAGCGCGCCGTCCTCGCCGCAATGACGCCCCTTCCCTCGGAGGCAGTGGACCTAGAGGCGGCGCTCGGCCTCGTAGTCGCCGCCGATGTCGTCGCACCGCACGACGTGCCGCCGTTCGCCAACTCGGGAATGGACGGATTCGCGGTGCGTGCCGCGGACGTGGCGTCGGCCCCGGCGACCCTGACGGTGATCGGAGACCTAGCCGCCGGAGAGGTGCCCACCGATCCGGTCGGGCGAGGGCAAGCGATCCGGATCATGACGGGAGCGCCGATGCCCGCCGGGGCGGATGCGGTGGTGATGGTTGAAGACACCGAGCTGACCGGCGCCGAGGTCCGGGTGCTTGCCCCGGCCGCGGTCGGCGATCACGTTCGGCCCGCCGGCGGCGATGTCGGCGCGGGCACCACCGTCTTTGAAGCGGGGGTGCGGCTCACCCCATTCCATCTCGGGGTCCTCGCCTCACTGGGAGTGACCCATCCCGTGGTGGGCCGCCGCCCCACGGTGGCCATCCTCTCCACCGGGGACGAGGTGATGCCGCCGGAGACGGCGACACTGCGCCCCGGGGCGATTCGCGATGCCAACCGACCGCTCCTCGCCGCAGCGCTGCGGGAGTTGGGCGTTGCCGTCGTCGACCTGGGGATCGTCCCCGACGACGCCCGCTTGCTGCGGTCCGTTCTCGCCGAGGCGGCGACCTCGGCCGATGCCGTGCTCACCAGCGGCGGTGTCTCGATGGGCGAGCACGACTTGGTCAAGAGGGTGCTCGCCGACATCGGGTTGATCGAGTTCTGGCAGGTGGCGATGCAGCCGGCACGGCCGTTCGCCTTCGGGTTCCTCGGGACCACCCCGCTCTTCGGGCTGCCCGGCAATCCCGTGTCCGTGTCGGTGGCGTTCGAGCAGTTCGTCCGGCCCGCTCTCCTCCGCCGGATGGGAGCGACACGGCTGTTCCGGCCCCGGTCGGCGGCAACGCTCGTCGAGTCCGTGTCGACCAACCCCGACAAGACGGTGTTCCTGCGAGTGACCGCCCGTCCCCGGGCCGGCGGCTGGGCGGTCTCCGCGGTTCGCCGCCAGGCGTCGAACATGCTGTCGGGGATGGCGGGGGCCGACGCGTTAGCGGTGATCCCGATCGGCACCGGTGACGTGGCGGCGGGGGACGTCGTCGAGGTCGAATGGTTCCGCAGCCCGGAGACACGGACTATGGAGGAGGGCCTTGGTGGATGAGCTGACCCACCTCGATGATCAGGGACGGCCGCGCATGATCGACGTCGGCGCCAAGGCAGAGACCGAGCGAGAGGCGACCGCCGAGGCGATCGTGCACCTGAGCCCGGCGACCCGGGCGGCTCTCTTCGGTGGATCCCTCCCCAAGGGCGATGCCCTGGCGGTGGCGAGAGTGGCGGCGATCACCGGCGCCAAGCGGACCGCGGATTTGATCCCCCTGTGCCACCCGATCTCGCTCACTGCAGTCGAGGCCGACGTCGAGCAGATCGAGGAAGGCGCCAGGGTCGTGGTGACCGTCCGCACCGTGGGGCGCACCGGGGTTGAGATGGAGGCGATCACCGGGGCATCGATCGGGGCGATCACCTTGTACGACATGGTGAAGGCGCTCGAACGCGGCGCCGAGATCGGCCCGGTCCGCTTGATCGTCAAATCGGGCGGCCGCTCGGGGGAGTGGCACCGGTGAGAGCAGTCGTCATCACCGTGTCGGACCGGGTGAGCACCGGCAA
>JAZDHM010000041.1:0-3227 GCA_043805935.1 Actinomycetota bacterium | reverse complement strand
CCCGCCTTGCCCTTGAAGAAGCAGACGATCGCCGGGATCACCATGGCGATCACGACGACGGCGACCAGCAGCCAGGGATCGAAGCGGAACTCATAGCCCGACGCCTCCTCGAGGGAGGAGAGGTCGGGGTCGCCCACCACCGTCAGCACCAGGTACACCGCCCACGCGATCGCCACCGCCGTGAGGCCGGCGACGACCATCGGACGCGAGTACCAGGGGACGGGATGGGAATCGGGATAACCGCTCATGGGCCACCTCCTGGATCGCACCACGCGCGAGATTCCATGCCCGGCGCTGGTCCACTGCGGAGGTCTCGGCCGGCGAGTGGCGGCGCCGAGCACCTGCACGGTACGGCGGGCCCGAGGGTGGGGCAAGACGCCGGTCATCGCCGTTGCAGGCGGCTCCACCCCACTTCCTATACTGCGCCCCCGGCATGGGGCTCCGGAGGAACGCTTGACCAGCTACTTCCACGACTACATCACGGTCGCCGTCTTCGCCGGAGCCGGGTTCCTCCTCGTCGCCCTCGCCGTCGGATTGAGCGCACTGCTCCGTCCCAAGAACCCGTCATCGGTGAAGTCGCAGACCTACGAGTGCGGGATCGACCCGGTCGGCAGCGGATTCAGCCAGACCCACGTCCGCTACTACATCTTCGCCCTGCTGTTTCTGATCTTCGACGTCGAGGCCGTCTTCATCTTTCCCTGGGCGGTACGGCTGGAGTCGCTCGGCGCGTTCGCGCTCGTGGAGATGGTGGCGTTCATCGCCATCCTCCTCGCCGGGTTGGTGTATGCCATCCGCAAGGGAGTGCTCAAGTGGGAGTCCTAGACCGCTTTGAGACTCCCAAACCGCTCTCCTGGCTCCTCAATTGGAGCCGCAAGTATTCGTTGTGGATGTTCCAGTTCGGCCTTGCCTGCTGCGCCATCGAGATGATGGCGGCGTCGGGCCCCCGCTACGACTTCATGCGGTTCGGGATCATCCCCCTGCCGGCCTCGCCCCGCCAGGCCGACCTGATGATCGTGGCGGGCACCGTCACCGACAAGATGGCGACGGCGGTGCGCAAGCTCTACGACCAGATGCCCGATCCCAAGTACGTGATCTCGATGGGCTCGTGCGCCAACTGCGGCGGCCCCTACTGGGACTCCTACAGCGTCACCAAGGGCGTGGATCAGATCATCCCCGTCGACGTGTACGTCCCCGGGTGCCCACCCCGTCCGGAGGCGCTCATGGACGGGATCGTCCTGCTCCAGAAGCAAATCCAGGGCGAGAACATCAAGGAGAAGTGGAGCCGGCGTGACCGCCAGCCCGCCTGAGACCGGCGCCGCCGCCATCGCCTCGCGGTTTGCCGCCATGGTCGGGGCCGACTCGTGGTCCGCGGAGTTCGGCACGGCGAAGATCCGGGTGCCGGCCGCCCGCTGGGTCGAGGTCCATCGAACGCTCCGGGAACACCTCCCGTTCTTCTCATGGCTGTCGGCGATCGACTGGACGAGCGAGGTGGCTGTCGGCGATCCGCCCGAGGGGACGGTGGAGGAGCGGTTCGAGGTGCTCGGCCGGCTGTCGGACGTCACCACCGGCGCCGGGATCACGATCTCCTGCGACATCTCCAAGGCCGATCCGCGGATCGCCTCGCTGACCGGGGTGTTCGGCGGCGCCAACTGGCACGAGCGGGAGGCGGCGGAGATGTTCGGCATCGTCTTCGAAGGCCATCCCCATCTCGTGAAGCTGTACCTGCCCGACGGCTTCCTGGGGCACCCGCTGCGCAAGACCTTCCCCCTCCTCAGCCGTGACGTGAAGCCGTGGCCCGGCACCGTGGACGTCGAAGACATGCCGTCGTCGATGAACGCCGAGGCGGGCGATCAGTCGGAGGCCGGGGACACGCCGGAGGCCGGGGAGTGACCGACCGCCACCTCCTCGCCATGCACCACTCGGAGGTGCAGGTGTCCGTCGAGTTGGAGACCCCCGACGTCACGCTCAGCCTCGGCCCGCAGCACCCGTCGACCCACGGGGTGCTCCGCCTGGTCGCCAAGGTCGACGGCGAGGTGATCAACTCGGTCGACCCGGTGATCGGCTACATGCATCGTGGCTACGAGAAGCTGGCCGAGGTCCGCACCTACCCCCAGATCACCGCCCTGGTGAACCGCATCGACTGGGTGTCGGGATTCGCCAACGAGGTGCCCTTCATGGTCGCGCTGGAGCGGCTCATGGGCCTCGAGGTGCCCATGCGGGCGCAGTACATCCGGCTCGTGCTCACCGAGATGGCCCGGATCTCATCACATCTCGTGTTCCTCTCCTCATACCCGCTGGAGCTGGGGGCGGCCACGCCGCTCATGCATGCGCTGCGAGAACGCGAGCGGGTGCTCGACCTGATCGAAGGCGTGACCGGTGGCCGCTTCCACCCCAACTTCAACCGCATCGGCGGCGTCAAGCCGGCGGCCGGGGCGGGATCGAACCAGAAGAAGGTGCGCCAGGACCTGCCCGAAGGGTTCCTGGATCAGAGCCGCGACGCCATGCGCAACGTCCTGGCCGTCTGCGACGACATGGTCGACCTCGTGGTCGGCAACGAGATCTTCCTCGAGCGGACCAAGGGTGTGGGGGTGATCCCAGCGGACCGCGCCCTGGAATTCGGCGTGTCCGGCCCCAACCTCCGGGGTTCGGGCGTCCGTTTCGACATCCGCAAGACCGACGACTACCTGCCCTACTCGCGCTTCGACTTCGACGTCCCCACCGGGGCCAACGGCGACTGCTTCGACCGCTACATGGTGCGCTTCGAGGAGATCCGCCAGGCCGCCCGCATAGTCATCCAGGCGTGCGACACGATGCCGGCGGGCGAGCTGCAGGCCAAGGTGCCCCGGGTCATCAAGGTGCCCCGTGGGGAGGTGTACGTGCGGGCGGAGAACCCCAAGGGGGAGATGGGCTACTACGTCGTGTCCGAAGGCGGCCGCGGCCCCTACCGCCTGAAGATCCGCTCCGCCTCGTTCTCCAACATCTCGATCCTGCCGTGGCTGCTCGAAGGCCAGCTGGTGCCCGACATCATCGCCATCCTCGGCAGCCTCGACTTCGTCCTGGGGGACGTCGACCGATGAGCGCCATCTTCGACAACTTCTGGTGGCTGCTCCTCATCAAGCTGCTGGTGGTGGGGATCTTCATCCCCACGTTCAGCCTGGTGCTGATCTTCGCCGAACTGAAGATCTCGGCGCACATGCAGAGCCGCATCGGCCCGTACTTTGCCGGCG
>JAZDHM010000040.1:0-3525 GCA_043805935.1 Actinomycetota bacterium | reverse complement strand
AGCGCCAGGTAGCCGGGCAGGATCGGCAGCCAGTAGGTCATGAGGCGGAACAGCAGCACGGCGGCGAACGCCACACCTGCGTCGACACCGACCGCCGTGTAGGCCGCCACCAGCGCCGCCTCGGTCGCCCCCACCCCGCCGGGCGTCGGGGCGGCGGTGGCGACTGCAGCACCGGCGAGGTACACGAAGGCGGCGGTGGCGATCGGCAGGTTGGCGCCGAAGGCACGCAGCGAAACGAGCATCCCGGCGGTGTAGGAGAGCGTCACCAGGGCGCATCCGGCGAACAGGCGAGCGAGTTTCCCCGGCGAGGTGGCGATCTCGGCGATCGCCACCCAGGCCGCTTTGATTGCCGGGATCAGGTACGCGGTGAGGAGCCTCCGCCCGAAGGGGAAGGCCATGAGCGGGCCCGACAGCAGGATCACAGCTCCAACGACGATGGCCGTCGTCGTCGCTGAGGGCAGGGGAAGGTCGATGGCATGCGATGCCCCGGCGACGATCCCGAACAGGATGAGCAGCGTCGCGTGGATGACGAACCCGGCCAGGTTGTTCAGTCCTACGGCCGAGATCGCCACCGATGCCGGGATGGACCGGCGTTGCAGAAACCGGACGTTGGTCGCCATGCCACCGATCCTGGCGGGGGTGATGCGGTTGGCGAACGCCGAGGCGACCTGTGCCACCAGCACGGGGCGGAACGGCAGTCGCTCCGGTATGGCTCCGATCAGCCCGATGGTCGCGCCGACGTAGGTGAGTGCCGCCGCCAGGAACGCCGCGCCCGTCCACGCGAGATGGGCGTGCTTCACCTGCTCGACGAACCCTCTCACCTGCACCAGTTGGGGGATCAGCACGTAGGCGGCCAGGGCGAGCGTGGCCACGATGAAGATGGTGCGGGGCCTGATCCACTCGATCTTCTCGTTCGGCACGTCGTGGATGTCCAGGTTCGCTCCGCTCATGGAGACCGAGGTCCGGTCCGCGCGGGAGCGGGCAGGATGCGGGCCATCGTATCGGGCGACACCTCGGATCGTCACAGCGACCGTCGCGTAGGCCGCCCGGATGGTCGCCTTTCGCCCTCACGACGATGCCGCCGCATTCGTGGGGATTCGCCCGGCCTTTCGATGCTTGAGTGTGGGACACTCGCGCCGAAGAAACGGGTATCTGCAGTACCGGGGTGAACGATGACGGAGAAGCGCCGCGACGTCGACGGCAACGATTCCGAGAAGCAGCGCCTTCGCGAGCAGGCCGACGCCGAGGCACAGCGCCTTGCGGACCACGACGAGGCCGAGTCGCACCGTCGGAGCGAACACGAAGCCGCCGAGAAGCGTCGGACCGACGAACACGAGGAGCACCGGAAAGGCTGAAGGGTCGGTTCGGTCGATACTGCCGCTTGGGGCGTCGCTGTTCCCTGTACCGACGAACGAGCCGCGAGATCACACGATCGGAGACGTCAGGGTCCCGAGGCATTCCAGACGTACTCCCAATCCGCCGCTCGCTTCAGGGATTGCACCACCTCGGGCACGAGAGTCCCTCACCGACTGAAGGTCGCAGTTGCTCGTCCGCATTGGCTCCGGGCTTACCTCAACCCAGGGTCATGACTTAGTCCTCTACCCCGTCTCCGCCCACTCCGCTACTGCGCAGAGCTATTGGCGAAGCGCGAGGGGAGGTGCATCTTGGGTACGCAGGATCCCGATCCGGGGAGGCCACCGCCGACCGCTCCCGGTCCGTTGGAGGTTCCACGGCGTTCGTTCCTTGCGGATGTCCTTGCGATGGCGGCGCTCGGATTCGTCGTCGGTGGTCTCGGTTTCTCGTGGCTCGCCAGCAGGTCCAGCCCGTTCGGCGAGAGCTTCACCGACATCCTGTGGAGCACCGGGATCTGGTCGGGATTGTTCTTCGGTGTCGTGCTCGGTGTGATCTTGGCGTTCCTGTTGAGACCGCGCGAGTCTTCTTTCGCGATCCAATCCGCGGAGGCCTTTCGCGCCCGTCTGGTGGAAACGTTGCCGCGGGTGAGACTCGCGATCAAACAGCAGACGGGCGATGGGATCTTGCTACATCCAACCAGGACCGCTCCCCTTCCGATCCTCCAAGAGGAGACCGTTCTCTTCCAGTTCTCCGCGAGCCAGGTCACCGTGACCGGCGCATGGATGACGGTCTCCCGGCTCCGGAGGAAGATGGGGGGCTGGTAGCGACACCGTTGGCTCGCCGGCGTGATCGAGGTGAGTGAGCAGGGCACGAACCGGAGACGGATCGGGGACCCGAGTCGATCTACCTGAGCGCGATCCAAGTCTGCCGTGCGTAGGCGAGCACCCGGCCTGACTCGTCGGCGACGGCAGTCCCGGCGTACGACTTGCGGCCATCCTCGCCCAGCGCCCAGGCATATGAGACGAACGCACCGTCTGCCGGAAGCGGGGCGACGATGCGCGCCGCCATCCTTCCGAGCACAATCGGGTCGTGCCCCCTTGCCCGGGCCCAGGACCAGGCACCCGGGCAGTCCAGCGAAGCCCACACGATCTCAGGACCAAGGGCGCCGCCGATCACGGGGATGCCGTCGGGAGCCGACCAAGGTGCGGCGACGCTCTCGGTTCCGGCGACCCGGCCCGGCCAGATGCCCAGGCCGTCGTCCCGGTCGACCCCGCAGGTGAAGCAGGTGGGGAACTCGTGGCGGTCGAACCCGGCGTAGCGAGTGGAGGCGTCGGCCGCCTCGTCCATCGATGGCGCCGGCGGCAACTCCAGGTCCCATTCGACGATCGAGGCTTCGGCGATCAGCAGGTCGCCGTCATGGACCGACCAGGCACCGTTCGCCTCGGTGATGGTCAGTGGCCTGTCGAGCGGGGGCGGACGGCGCAGCGTTACCTCCGCCATCGGGCCGACGACGGTGGCAATGAGCCCGCAGGTGTATCCGCCGTTGCCCGAGTCGGGCGGCCCGTTGAACCGGGAGGGGATGAGGATCGAAGAGGTCACCAGCTGCCAGCTACCAGCAAGACGAGTGCCGGCGGCGGTCGCTCATAGCGTTTCGCTCATCGCTCATCACCGGTCCGTCGAAGGTCGAAGGTCTCTCACAACACCTGCGATAGGAACGCCCGGGTCCTCTGGTGCTTGGGCGAGGCGAACACCTCCGAGGGAAGGCCCTCCTCGACGATCACCCCCTCGTCCATGAAGAGCAGCCGGGTGCCGACCTCCCGGGCGAAGCCCATCTCGTGGGTGACGACGGCCATGGTCATCCCCTCGCTCGCCAGGTTCTTCATCACCTGGAGCACTTCGTTCACTAGCTCGGGGTCGAGGGCCGAGGTCACCTCGTCGAACAGCATCATCTTCGGCTTCATCGCCAGTGACCGGGCGATGGCCACCCGTTGCTGCTGGCCTCCGGACAGTTGCGAGGGATAGGAGGTCTCCTTCTCGGCGAGCCCGACGCGGCGCAGCTGCTCGCGGGCACGCTCAGCCGCCTCCTCCTTGGTGAGCCCGAGCACCTGTCGCAGGGCGAGGGTGATGTTGTCGATGGCGGTGAGGTGGGGGAACAGATTGAACGACTGGAAC
>JAZDHM010000039.1:0-13876 GCA_043805935.1 Actinomycetota bacterium | reverse complement strand
TGCGGGACGAGGCCGGACGGTACCAGCCCGGTGAGATCCTCGACCGCGCCGTGGCGGATGGTCGTCTGACCAGGGCCGAGTCCCCTTGCTTTTACCGCTACACGATCACCGGCGCCGATGGTGTGCTGATTACCGGCATCGTCGGGGCCGCTGTGGCCTCCGAACTGGTCCCGCACGAAGCGACCGTCCGCGGCGCCCCGTACAAGCCGGCTCCCTCCCTGGAGATCCGCCCCGTCCTGGCCATCGCCGAGGAGCCGCTTCCGCAGATGCGGGACCTGGTTCCGTCGATCGCAGTCCACGACGGTGAGGGCCGCGAGCACGCCGCCGCCCCCGTGGCGATCGACGGAGCGTTGCCCCCAGGCCCGTACGTGGTGGCGGACGGTCATCACCGTCGACGCGCCGCCATGCACAGCCGGGGTCCCGGGTGCCTGGTGCTGACGTTGCTCGTCGGCTCGTCGGGTGCGGGGCTCAGCGCGGGGACCTTCCACCGCAGGTTCACTGCGGCCGGACCGCTTCCCGCAAGCGTGGGAGCCCGCTTCGACGTCGAGTCCATCACCAAGCCGGTGGCCGTCGAGGGCGCCCTCGTCTGGGTGGAGGCCGCCTCCGGGAGGGCGTTCCGGCTCACCCCCCTCCCGGAGGCGCTGGAGGCGTTGCTGCCGGAGCACCGGGGCTCGGCGACGGCGGTGGCGTCGGCCTTGCTCTATCCCCTCATCGGAGTCACCGAAGAGGATGCCGTCTACGCCGAGACCACCGAGGCCGCCCTCGCCGGCCTGCTGCCCGGAGAGCGGGCGTTGCTGCTCCCGGCCGTCACGATCTCGACCGTGCTCGCCGCCGCTCGGACCGGGTGGCTCCTGCCGGCGAAGTCGAGCCGCTTTCGGCCCAAGCCGTTGCGAGGCATCGTGATGCGCCAGGCGGCCGGCTAGCCGGTGGCGTCTCCGAAGCGGGCGACGACCTCCGCGATGAGGTCGGTGGTGAGCCCCAGCGATTCCTCGCTCACCCGCTCGTCGGGGCCGTGGAACATGCGGAGGAAGTCGCCGAAGGCGACCCGGCGGTCGAACAGGCCCACACCGTACGACACGGTGCCCCGAGGCCGAAAGAACCGGGCGTCGGCGCCGATCGGAATCATCGCCGGGACCAGGTGAGCGTCCGGGGCGAGGTTGCCGACGGCGGCGGCGAGCGCATCCCACAGCGGGCCGGCCGGCTCCGATCCCGACGCCCGGGTGTTCTCCATCTCCTCGACCGCGATTTCGTCCACACCGGCCCGATCGCCTTGCGGGGGTGATCCTCGACGTCGCCGCGATCCTGGCCGGGGAGGGTGCGCACGTCGATCTCGGCGGCGGCAGCGTCGGGCACGACATTTGCCTTGACGCCGGCATGGAGCGTGTTCGGGCTGACGGTCAGGTGCGTGTAGGCGTGGACCCACCTGGCCAGCCCCACGTCTTCGGCGGCGATCCGCTCGATGGCATCGTCGATGCGGTCGCGGTCGACGAGGTCGGCGGCCCACTCCGCGTCGGGCGCCCAGGCGTCGACGAATCGCCGCTATTCGTCGCCGACCACCGGCGGGGTCGGTTGGTCACGGAGGCGGAAGATGGCTTCCGCCAGCGGCAGCAGAGCGTTGTGGGTGGCGTACGGTTGGCTGCCGTGGGCGGGCTCACCGCCGGTTCGGAAGCGACGCCAGTGCGGCCCCTTCTCGGCGACGGCGACCGGCAGCCCCCGTCCTCGGCGGCCCGGAAGCATCGGCGCCCCGCCCCCAGATGAACCCGTTGCGGCGCTCGGCGGCGAAGGGGTCCACCGACCATACGTCGGAAGTGACCGGCACCACGTCGACGTGGCCCATGAGCATCAATGCCGGCGCTCCCGGCGATGAGCCCGGTACGCGATACACGGCACTTTTCCGCCCGGGTGCCGGTTCGAATTCCGTGCCGTCGGCGCCGAGATACTGGGCGAGGGTGGCGATCGAACGATGCTCCTGTCCCGACGACGGCGTTGCGTCGTTGACGCACCGATTGCGGATGAGGGCGGCGAGGAGGTCGGCGACCTCGCCGGTTGGGATTGTCACGACCGTTCCCGGTCGCCGAGCAGCGATTCTTTCCAGGTGCGGAATCGGGTGTGCCGGGCGCCATCCGCCCCCGTGCCGAGGCCGGTGCGGCCGCTCAGTTCGAAGCGCAGCATCCGAGCGCCGTCGCCGGAGACGGCGAGATACCGGGCCTCCCCCATCGGGGGGCCCGCGCGCCACAGCAGGTAGCGCCCGATGCGCCGTTTGTACTCGACCGGCTCGCCGATGTCGTCTCCCAGGGCGAGCAGCGCCGCGGGCGCTTCGGCCCACCCCGACGCCGGTATCCGGTAGTCCCGCTGCGGGGTGTCGGGGAGGTCGGCAGTGTGGTACACGGCACTCACGAACGGACGGTCGCGGGGAGCCGGCGCCATCAGGCGTCGCTCCGGTGCATAACGATGGATCGGGCGGTGAAACCGTGGGATTCGAAGAAGTTCTTCGACTCGCGGTGGCCCGGGGACACGTGGGCGTCGAAGAGGGTGATGCCCCTTGCCCGGGCGTCGATCATGAAGGCGTCCATCATCGCCTCCCCCACCCCGACCTGGCGAGCCCCGGGGACGGTGTAGATGAATCGGATGGCGGCGACCGGTGTCTCCGCGGCCGGGGGCAGGAGGGGCTCATCCCTGCCGAGGAGAAACCCGACCGGCACGCCGTCGAGCTGCCCCACGTACCCCCACCAGGGCGGGCCGCCGAGGGCAGTCGGAAGCGTCTCGGCGATGGGATCCCCCAGGCCCTCCGCCGCCGACCACAGCGGACGCAGGGCGTCCATCTCCTCGGCGAGCTCCCGGTAGAGGTCGGCGATCACGCGGGCGTCATCTACGGATGCGGGTCGGGCGTCGATCACCATGCGGCCAGGGTACGGGACGCCCGACGTCAGGCGCAGTCGCGACAGAGCTTGCGGCGCTTGTCGGCGAGCTGGCTGACCCTCTTTACCAGGAAGCAGGACTGGCAGACGAACTCACCCTGACCGGCGGACTCTGCGGGCACGTCCAGCTCGATGGCCTCGCGGCGGAGCTTGCGGATCTCCTCTGCCTCGTCGACCGGGAGGCGTTCCGCCTCTTCGTCGGCAGTGAGCATGTCAAGCTCCTCGGCCTCGAGCTCGTCGAGCGCCTCGCTTTCCTCGTCTGCTTCGAGGGGCTCCTCTTCCTCCTCGATGGCAGGCTCGAGGGTCGCCAGATCCTCCTCGACCACTTCGAGCACCTCGAGATCTTCGACGTCGTCGAGATCCTCCAGATCCTCGGATTCCTCGTCCTCTTCGTCCTCTTCGTCCTCGGACCAGTCCTCGTCGGGCTCGTTGAACTCGTTGGTTTCGGGCGACATGGATCCCTCGTGGTCTGGAGGCGGCCGGAGTATATCGGCGGGCGCGAGCCTCAAATGGCCAGGCGAACGACGGCCGGCAAGACGGTCACCGTGAACGGGCCCCGGCCTCTTCGTATTCCGTCGACCGTGACGATCCACGACCGAGGCTGATCGACCTCGGCCCGGGCAATCGACAGGCGGCGAACGCCGACCCCCCGGACGTGCATACCGGTACGGAAGGCGGGACGGAGGCGAGCCAGCATCCGGCGGGCGCCGGTGAAGAGCTGCAGGTCCACGACGCCGTCGACCAGGGTGGACCTGGGGGCGCCGATCCAGTCACCCCAGAACTGGCTGTTGAGCACGAGCATCCCCGATGCCATGGTCTCCACGGGGGAGGCTCCCGCCCGCACGACCACCGGCCCGGCCACCCGGAGCGGGCGGGGCCAGGCGGGGAACCAGCCGGGCCCGCCGGCGAGCACACCGGTGGCCACCGAGTTCACGAATGCCACTCGGCCGAACCCGCCCTCCACGACTCCGGCGTCAATCGGGTACAGGTTCCCGCGAGCCATCCGGCCGACCGCGGCCAACACCCCGCGCTCGAGGGCGAAGGTGCGTCCCAGGTCGGAGCGGTCCGACACGATGGCGACGTCGACCTTGCCGGCAAGTCCGGCGTCGATCACCGCCTCGATCACCTCGGCCAGATACGGGTCGCCTCCGACCACGGCGAGCCGATTGAATCCCCCGGCCAATTCGGCGGCGACGGCCGCGCCGAGCCCGCGGACGCCCAGGTCGACGAACCGGTGGGACACCCGTTGGGCGTGCAGCTCGTGTGCCAGCCGGGACGGGTCGGAATGGTCGGCGACAAACACCCTCCAGCTCACAGCGCACCCGCCGCCGCTACGACCCCGCGGTCGAGCCCCCGGATCGCCGACCGGACCCCGGCCGGCTCGGGTTGGTGCACGTCGGTGATCTGACGGAGCAGGTCCACCAACTGACGGCAGTTGCGCACGAAGTCCCCGACGTCGTCCTCGTCGCCGAACAGGTCCGCCAACTCTTCCCCCGAGACCCAGCGGAGGGCGAGCGAAGCGAAACCGGGATCGGGGGGCCTGGTCGGAGGAAGGCCGGCGTGTTGCTCGTCGGCGGCAATCGATCGCCAAATCTCCTCGATGCGAGCCGCCCGGCCGGCGATTCGGTCCGGCCATTCCGGCTCGCTGGGCTCTCGCCGCGCCTCATAGGTGAACGCCGACACCAGCGCGGCGGTGTCGGGACCATCCAGCCCTGCGAGGAGGTCTTGGGCGAGGGCCTCGCCGAGGACGAGGTCCATGTCGTTGTAGAGGCGGCGAAGCCGCTCCCCCTTGGGGGTGAGCGCCCATCCGAGCAGGTAGCCGCGGCCCTCGAGGAGTCGCAGCAGGCCGCGGAACCCGGGTACGATCCCCGGCCCCAGGGCGGCCGCACGGCGGCGCCTGGCTTCGATGCTGGCCTCGAGGCGCCGTGCGGCCCGAGCCGCTGCGAGGTGCGCCGCGATCCCGGGCACGTCGGGAAGGGCGTCGGCCAGGATGATGACCTCCCGGGGCCCGGCCTGGAACCGGGTGAGGAGATCTGCCACCCGGCGGCGGTAGGCGGCATCGCGAGGCCGGAAGGGCCGGGGAAGCTCCAGACGCCCGACGCGAGCGACGCTCTCGGGAATCCGGTCCGGGGCGATCCTCCGTACCTCCGCCGCCTGGGACACCGTGAGCAGGCGCGGGCGCTTGCCGGTGCCGCGGGCAACCACGGCGTGGCGCATGGGCCCCCCTCGTTCTGCCCACTCCAGGACGTCCCCCGGGGCAGTCCTGGCGGCGAAGGCGGCGAGGGCCCGATCCCGCGATGTCACGGGAGCATCGAGCAACGTCCACACGTCGACGTCGGGATGGGAGGCAGCGGCGCGCAGCTCGGCTAGCCGGGCCTCATCGTCCGCCAGCTCGGCGGCGATGTCGCCGCGTCGGCGGCTGTCGGCGAAGTGGGCGAAGGAAGAGGCGAGCAACGCCTCGGCCTGTTCCCGCTCGTAGCGAGCCACGAGGTTGACCGCCATGTTGTAGGTGGGCCGGAAGCTCGACCGCAGGGGGTGGCTGCCCCGGCCGGCGATCCCGGCCACTCGCTCGAAGGGCACGTAGGGCGAGTGCATGATCACGGCGGTTCCCTCGACGTCGATCCCCCGCCGCCCGGCCCGCCCCGTCAGCTGCGTGTAGTCGCCCGGCTGGATCACTTCGTGGCCCTCTCCGGTGTACTTGGAGAGGCCCTCCAACACGACGGTCCGCGCCGGCATGTTGATGCCGAGGGCGAGGGTCTCGGTGGCGAACACCAGGCGGATGAGCCCCCCGGCGAAGAGATGCTCGACGGTCTCCTTCATCGCCGGAACCAGCCCGGCGTGGTGGGAAGCGACTCCTGCCCGGAGGGCGTGGAGCCAGCGCCCGTACCCGAGCACGGCCAGGTCCTCGGGACGGAGGTGGGCCGTGGCGGCGTCGGCGACCCGGGTGATCTCTTCGGCCACGTCGGGGGTCGTGAGCCGGAGCCCCCGGTCGACCACCATGGATGCCGCCGCGTCGCATCCCTTCCGGGAGAAGATGAAGTAGATGGCCGGCAGCAGTCGGCGTGAGCGGAGCAGCTCGCAGGTCTCGTGGCGCCGGGGTGCCCCGTAGCGGCGGGCTCCCCCACTCCCCCGCAGCATCCGGCCGATGCGGTCGTTGGGTCGATGCCCGTGGAACACTGGGAGCATCCGCAGACCCCCTCCCTCCCAGCGGTCACGGATGAGGTAGTTCGACTCCAGCGGGACCGGGCGCTCGCGTTCCACTACCAAGGCGGTGTTCCCGCGGCGCTCCCGCACCCACCCGGCGAACTCCTCGGCATTGGCGATCGTTGCCGAGAGGGCCACGAGCGGGATGTGCCGATCGAGGTGGATGATGATCTCCTCCCAC
The DNA here is from genome assembly GCA_043805935.1 of Actinomycetota bacterium. Taxonomy (GTDB): domain Bacteria; phylum Actinomycetota; class Acidimicrobiia; order Spongiisociales; family UBA11373; genus RBG-16-68-21. Next base: position 7,573 of record JAZDHM010000039.1, on the reverse strand, counting down.
ACCCCGCCCCGAGCCGGGTCCTGGAGGTAGTGCACCTCGTCGAGCACCACCACGCCGACGTCATCCAGGTCGGCACTGCCGGCATACATCATGTTGCGCAGCACCTCGGTGGTCATCACGACGATCGGCGCGGCACCGTTGATCGAGTTGTCCCCGGTGAGCAGTCCCACCCGGTCCTCGCCATACGCCCGCCGGAAGTCCCCGAACTTCTGATTGGACAACGCCTTGAGGGGTGTCGTGTAGACCGCCCGCTTGCCCATCTCGAGTGCCCGGGCGATGGCGGCCTCGGCAACGACGGTCTTGCCGGCACCGGTGGGGGCGGTGACGACGACCGACTCCCCGCGATCGATGGCTGAGGCCGCCTCCACCTGGAATCGATCCGCGGAGAACGGGAGGCCCCGGAGGTACTCGGTGGCGCTCACCGATGCAGAGTGAAGCGGACGAGCCAGATCGTCGCTTCGTAGAGGACGTAGAGCGGGATGGAGAGGAGGAGCAGCGTGAGCGGGTCGCCGCTGGGGGTGAGCACCGCACCGACGGTGACGATGGCCAACACCGCCCAGCGCCGTCCGGAGGCGAGCTTGCGCCAGCCGACCAGGCCCATCGCCGCGGCGGCGTACACGAAGACCGGGAACTCGAAACTCAGTCCGAACACCAACAGGAACCGAACTGCGAAGGAGAGATAATCGTTGCCCCCGATCACGGGTTGGAGCCGATCGCCACCGAACCCGAGGAGGAAGGCCAGGCCCCGATCGAGCGACCAGTATCCGAAGGCGATCCCGCCGAGGAAGAGGATCACGAGCGTGGCCACGATGGGCACGACCACCCGCCGCTCCCGATTGCTGAGGGCCGGGGCGATGAAGGCCCACAGCTGCCAGATCACCACCGGGCTGGCCAGCACGAAGCCACCGAACAGCGACAGGCGCATGAAGACCGTGAATGCCTCGGTGGGGCGGAAGAAGGCGAGCTGGTGGTCGGCTGCCACCCGTTCGTAGGGCCGGACCAGCACGTCGAAGATCCAGTTGCGGAACACGAAGGCGACCACGGCCCCGACGATCACGGCGAGGGACGCCTTGATGATCCGGCTGCGCAGCTCCTCGAGGTGCGCCATCACCGGCTGTGGCTGTCGGCCCCTCATTCGGCGGTGGGAGGATCGGCGGGGCCACCGGGCTCGCCGGCAGGCTGTTCACGCCGGAGGGCCGGGCGGATCCTCGGCTTGCGGGGGCCCTCCGGTTGGACGAGGCCCCCCACGGCATCGAGGGTGGAGCGCATCTCCCGGCGGACGTCGCCGAGGGCTCCGATCGGGTCGTCGTATTCGGCTTCGAGGCCCTGCTTCAGCTCGCCGGCGGTCTCTTTGATCTCGCGGAGCACCTTGCCGGCCTTGCGGGAGATCTCAGGGAGGCGCTTGGGGCCGAACACGACCAGCGCCACCAGGGCGATCGTGAGGATCTCGGCCGGGCTGACGCTGAACACGGCCGGAATGGTAGGAGGGAAGGCGGATGGCGGAGAGCAGAAGGCAGATGGCAGAAAGCAGAAGGCTCGGCGAAGCTGATCCACCCACTCTCCGGAGTCGAGGGCGGCGGCGAAGCGGGTGATCTCCGACTCGGTGATCGGGTTCGACTCGTCGACCACCTCGTAGGCGACACCGGTGGCGAGAAGGATGCTCACGACGCGGTGGTTCGCCGGACGCCGCTGCTGATCTCCGCAGGTGGGGCATGAGAAGAGATACGACCCGGTTCCGTTGAGCGCGGTCAGCTCGAGCCTCAACTCCCCGGGGATCAGTTCGACCTCACCGCAGACTGCGCAGGTCGTCCGGATCATCGTCATCGGGTGTCTCCAGGCGGTGTCGATTTCATCTTCTTCGGGACTATCGGAGAGGCTGGAGGGCCCCTGAATGACCATTCTCCGGCCTAGTCACCGATAGCGGCTGAGGATGCGCCGGCGGAGGTCGTCGACCGCGGCGGCGACCTCGGGACCCGCTTCGAGGTCGGCATCGCGGCCGAGCCGCACCAACAGACGGGCGGCCACCGCCGGATCCGCTGCGGAGAACTCGATCGTCCGCGACCCGCCGGCCTCGGCGAGCACGGACACCGGGTAGTAGTCGGCCACCCAGGCCGCCCGCGGTCCGAGCCGGATGCGTGCCGTGACGTCCTCGGGGTCGGGGGTGTACCGGATGCTCGGGGTCGGGGGCTCCGCGGGCGGATCGAAGTGCTCCCGGGTCAGCGTCGCCGAGCGGATGCGGTCGACCCGGAAGACCCGCTCCGCCCCGGCGAGACGGCAGTGCCCGGACACGTACCAGTTGCCGAGGGCGGCGAACACCACCCACGGCTCGATCTCGCGGACGGTCGTCCGCCCCGACGCCATGGCGGTGTGGGTGATCTCCACCACCACCCCGTCCCGAGCCGCCGCCCGCAGCAGGCCGAGCACCTCCGGCTCGGGGGCCAGGTCGACCTCGATGGCTCCCTCGTCGGGGATGAGGGCGGCGCGCAACTTTGCCACGGCCGAGGCGAGTGCCGGGGATGCCGCCTCCGAGGCCTGCACGGCCAGCCCCGAGGCGAGGAGCATGAGCGCCTCCGCTGCGGTAAGGCGGAGCGGACGGGAGAAGTAGTCGGCGGCATCCACGACCACTTCGTCCTCGTCGACGTAGGCGTCCATCAGATCGCCCGGCCCGTACCCCGGGAGGCCGCAGACGAACACGATCCCGAGGTCGCGCACCAGGTCCGGCTTCAGATAGCCGAACCGGGCGCAGACATCGGCGACCGTCGCTCCCGGGTTGGCGATGACCCACGGGAGCATCGCCAGGATCCGGTTGAGTCGCTCGGCGGTGCGGGCGCTGCTCATCCGGCACCCCGCACGTGGTCGACGAAGCGGGCCCGGAGGTCGACAGGGGCGAGGATCTCGGCGCCGTCCTCGAATCCGATGAGCCATCCGATCAGCGCGTCGGGGGAACCCACTCGCAGCACGGCGGTGAGGCTTCCGTCGGGGGCCTCGGTGACCCGTGATCCCGCCGCCATCTGGCGACGCGCCCACCACGCGACCCCGGGGTCGAACCGGACGGTCGCCTCGATGTTGGCCTCGCCGGCCTCCCAGGGGCTGTCCGGGAAATCGGTGCGGACGTCGAAGTCCCTCGGGCGCTGGAACGCCCCGGCCTTGGACCCGACGCCGACGGAGGCCATCCGATCCAACCGAAAGGTACGGCGCTCACCTCCCACCGAGCCGACGACGTACCAATGGCCCATGCGATGCACCAGCCCGTACGGATCGAGCCGCCGCTTCACGCCGCGGTAGTCGAAGGTGAGCCGCCGCCGATCCACGACCGCGGTAAAGGCGTCGGCGATGATCGCCGGGTCGGCTTCGAGGTCGGCGGCCAGCGGATCGCCCAGTCCGGCCATCGGGGCGCCCCCCAGCTTGAGGAAGGCTCCCTCGCCGGGAGCCTGGCCCCCGAGGTGCACCATACGGCTCGCCAGCCAGAGGGCGGCCCGCTCCTCGTCGGTCAGGCCGGGGTCGGCGAGGGCGTACTCGTCGGGCGAGATGACATACCCCTGTTCGACCTCCCACGCGTCGGTGTGCTCGAGGCGAAGTGGCACGCCCAGTGACTTGAGGAGGTCCTTGTCGCGCTCAAAGGTCCTGCGAAAGGCCTGGTCGGTGTCCTGGTCGTAGCCGGCGACGGTGTTGCGAATCTCATCCGCGGTCACCGGACGGCCAACGGTGAGCAGGAACGCGAGTAGATTGAGCATTCGCTCGATGACGCGCTGCATCCGACACCAGCGTATTGCCGACCGGGTCCCAGCGGAAGGAGGCGGGCCTCATCTGCTCTCTGCCCTCTTCCTCAGAGCGAGGCGATCAGCTTGTCGACCCGCTCGTCGACCGCCCGGAACGGGTCCTTGCACAGCACGGTCCGCTGGGCCTGGTCGTTGAGCTTCAGGTGCACCCAGTCGACCGTGAAGTCGCGGTTCTTGGCCTTGGCGGCCTTGATGAAGTCGCCGCGCAGGCGCGCCCGGGTGGTCTGCGGCGGCTGGGTCAGTGCCCGTTCCACGTCCTCGTCCGTGACCACCCGCTCCATGAGGCCCTTGCGCTCTAGCAGGTAGTACAGACCGCGATCCTTGGTCACGTCGTGATAGGCCAGGTCGACCATCGCCAGCCGCGGGTCGCTGAGGGGCACCCCGCGGCGCGCCGAGTATTCCTCGATGATGCGGTGCTTGGCGACCCAGTCGCACTCGCGGTGAAGGCCGAGGGGGTCCTTCTCCAATCCGGTGAGGAGGTGCTCCCACATCTGGATCGCGTTCTGCACGGAAGGCGGGAAGCCGGGGGCTCGGGCGTATCGCATCACCCGATCGAGGTACTCCCACTGCATGTCGAGCGCCGACAACTCGCGGCCGTTGGCGAGGCGAACCTTGCGCCGACAGGTGATGTCGTGGCTGATCTCTCGGATCGCCCTGATCGGGTTCTCCAGGGTCATGTCGCGAAACACCACGTCGTCCTCGAGCATCTGGAGCAGCGCCACCGTGGTGCCCACCTTGACGTACGAGACGTACTCGGACATGTTCGAGTCGCCGGCGATCACGTGGAGGCGTCGGTAGCGCTCGGCGTCGGCATGCGGCTCGTCGCGGGTGTTGATGATGGGACGGCTGCGGGTGGTGGCCGAGGAGATCCCCTCCCAGATGTGCTCGGCTCGCTGCGCCAGGCAGAACACTGCTCCCCGGGCCGTGTGGAGGACCTTCCCGGCACCGGCGAACACCTGTCGGGTGACCAGGAAGGGGATCAGGGTGTCGAGGATCTGCTGGAAGTCCCCCTGGCGAGCCACCAGGTAGTTCTCATGGCACCCGTAGGAGTTACCCGCCGAGTCGGTGTTGTTCTTGAAGAGGTGCACCTGCCCCCGGATGCCCTCCTCCTCCAAGCGGCCCTCGGCGGAATGCAGCAGCCCCTCCAGCACCCTCTCCCCTGCCTTGTCGTGGGCCACCAGCTCGTACAGGCTGTCACATTCCGGCGTGGCGTACTCCGGATGGCTCCCCACGTCCAGGTACAGCCGGGCCCCGTTCTCCAGGAACACGTTCGAGGACCGGCCCCACGAGACCACCCGGCGGAACAGGTAGCGGGCCACCTCGTCGGGGGAAAGCCGCCGCTGGCCCCGGAGGGTGCAGGTCACCCCGTACTCGTTCTCCATCCCGACGATGCGGCGCTCCACGGCGGGCAGCGTACCCCGCCCGGGCGGCTCCGGGCCGGGTAGCGGGGCCTCCGGGATACCATCGGCAGCGATGCCTCCCCGTGAGCCCGTGCCGTTCGTGCGCCTCGCCACACTGGGCGATCGGCCCGCCGCCGACCTGTGCGCCGCCCTGTTGCGCTCGGCGGGCATCGAGTCGCGCCTCCGGGGCGAGTCGCTGGGGCCGTATCGTCTCACCATCGGCGCGATGGCCGCCACGGAGGTGTGGGTGGCTGCTCCGGAGCTGGAAGAAGCCCGGGCGGTGGTCGAGGCAGCCGGCGTCCCGGGCGACGTCGAGCTCGCCGCCGGCCCCGTTCCCGAAGCCGCGTCCGGGTTGGCTTGGCGATGGTGGCCGCTGGTCGCCCTGGGCCTGCTGGCCCTCGTGGCCTGGGGGCTGCTCGGCCGCCTCTTCTAGGCCGGAGGCATCTCCTCGGCCGACAGCCGGCGGAAGGAACGCCTCCCCAGGGTGCGGTCGATCACGGCGGCCTCCCACTCGTTGGGCTGGAAGGTCCGAGGACTCGCCGCTTGGAAGGCCGCGACTGCCCACTGCACCGCCTCCGCCAGAGGAGCCTCCGGCCGGAAGCTCTGCCGCAGGTGGGCGGCGAGCTGCTCCTCCTGGCCGCCGATCGCTGCGACGTCGTCCTCGGCGGTCAACGTGCCGTCGTAGGTGAGCTTGAAGAGCAGGTTGGCCTCGCTGGTGTCGCCCACCTCGGCCACCATGATCCCCACCTCGTAAGGCTTGACCTCCTGGGTGAAGATCTGGCCCAGGGCGTGGCAGTAGGCGTTGGCCAGCGACTTGGCGGTGACGTCGCTGCGCGCATAGGAGTAGCCCTTCAGATCGGCATGGCGGATGCCGGCGACCCGGAGGGCCTCGAACTCGCTGTACTTGCCCACCCCGGCGAAGGCGATGCGGTCGTAGATCTCACCGATCTTGTGGAGCGTCCCGCTGGGGTTCTCCGCTACGAGCAGGATGCCGTCGGCATACTCCACGGCGGCGATCGACTTGCCTCGGGCGATGCCCTTGCGGGCGTACTCGGCCCGATCCTTCATGAGCTGCTCGGGCGGGACGTAGAACGGGACGGTCATCGTACCTCCCCCAGCGCCCGGCGGGCGGCGGCGGCCACTTCCTCCTCGGGCAGGTCCCGGTATCCCGCCGCCGTGATCACGACCACGTTGGGGTAGATGCCCCGCTGCAGGTCGGGGCCGCCCGTAGCGGAATCCTCCTCGGCCGCCGCCACCAGGGCCTCCACCGCCACCTGGAGCGCTTCGGCCTCGCTGAGGCCGTCACGGAAGGCGCCGCGCAGGTGGGCTTTGGCGTAGGGCCCGCCCGAGCCGCTGGCCGTGAAATCGGTCTCCTCGTAGCGGCCGCCGACGACGTCGTAGCTGTACAAGCGGCCGCGCCCGGCCGGCACATCGAAGCCGCAGAAGAGGGGCACGACCACCAGGCCCTGGAAGGCCATGGGCAGCTGGGCTCGCACCATGGCGGCCAGGTGATTGGCCTTGCCCTCCAGGCTCAGACGGCTGCCCTCGAGCTTCTCGTAGTGCTCTAGCTCGGTCTGGAACAGGCGGATGAGTTCGATGGCAATGCCCGCCGTGCCCGAGATCGCCACCGCCGACACTCCGTCGGCCGGGAAGACCTTCTGGAGGCTGCGGTGGGCGATCACGTTGCCGGCCGTGGCCCGGCGGTCTCCCGCCATGAGCACCCCGTCGGCATAGCGGAACGCCAAGATGGTGGTGCCCTCCGGCGGCTCGAGCGCCGCGGCCTCGGGTGGGACGGTCCAGCGCGGCTCCAGCCCCCGTGAGCGCAGCAGGGCCGTGAAACTCGCGGACGGGACCACCGGGTCCACGGGCAGCTCTCCGTTCGTGTGGCCGATCACTGGCCGCCCTTCTGCACGTAGTTCTTCACGAACTCCTCGGCGTTGTCCTCGAGCACCGAATCGATCTCGTCGAGGAGGTCGTCGATCCGCTCCGCCAGCTCTCCGCCCATGGCCCGGGGGGCGGCGGCGGCCTGGGGAACTTCCTCAGAGGGCCCGCTCCGGCGGGCCTGTTTGCGTTCCTGTTCGGCCATTGGCTCCTCCGAGGGCTCGTACCAGATCGGAGGCCGTGGCGCACCGATCGATGAGATCGGCCACGCGCTCCCGGCCCCCGCGCAGTGGGTCCATCATAGGCACCCGCTTCAGATCGCCCTCCCCCACGTCGAGGATCAGCGAGTCCCAGTTGGCGGCGACCACCGCCTCCCCGAAGCGCGCCAGGCAGCGGCCGCGGAAGTAGGCGCGAGTGCGCTCGGGCGGCTCGTGGACGGCGCGTTCCACGGCCTCGTCCGTGAAGAGCCGCTGCATCCGCCCGGCCTGCACCAGGCGGCGGTGCAGGCTCCGG
>JAZDHM010000038.1:0-18347 GCA_043805935.1 Actinomycetota bacterium | reverse complement strand
CCTGCACTGCTTTAATTTTTCAACGGAGTGACGCATCAGGGGAGATCAATCGTCCCATGGCTATGACGATGACGTTAGTAGGCATGATTGGCAGGCAAATCCGCCAATCGTCAAATGCCGAATTCGGCAGCAGAGAAAGCCGCAAGGCGGACTCAATTTGATTGAACCGAGTGCCAAGAAAAACTTCTAGAGCCAAGGCCAAAGCAACCGTACTTAAACCGACACAGGTGGATGAGGCGAGCAGCCTCAGGTGTACGAGAGAAACTTCGCTAAGGAACTCGGCAAAAAATCGGCCGTAAGTTCGCAATAAGGCCTCCCCGACGCAAGTCGGGGCGCAGCTAAAGATGTCAAGCGACTGTTTATCAAAAACTTAGGTCCCTGCTAAAGCGCAAGCTGATGTATAGGGGCTGATGCCTGGCCAGTGTCTGAACGTTAAGGGGAGAGGTCAACCCGCAAGGGGGCAGCTTTGAACTGAAGCGCAGATGAACGCCGGCGGTAACTATAACCGTCCTAAGGTAGCGAAATTCCTTGTCGGGTGACTTCCGACCTGCACGAATGGCATAACGACTCGAAAACTGTCTCAGCGATGGACTCGGCGAAATTGCAGTGTGAGTGAAGATGCTCACTACCTGCGACAGGACGGAAAGACCCCGGGACCTTTACTGCAGCTTGGCATTGGAGTTTGGTGTGTTATGTGTAGGATAGGTGGGAGACTTGGAAGCGGAGGCGCTAGCTTTCGTGGAGTCAACCTTGAAATACCACCCTTAACATATCGGGCCTCTAACCTCGATCCGTTATCCGGATCAGGAACAGTGCCTGGCGGGCAGTTTCACTGGGGTGGTGGCCTCCCAAATTGTAACGGAGGCGCCCAAAGGTTCCCTCAGTCCGGTTGGCAATCGGACGTTGAGTGTAAGGGCACAAGGGAGCTTGACTGCGAGACCTACAAGTCGAGCAGATGCGAAAGCAGGGCCTAGTGATCCCACGGCGGCATGTGGAAGCGCCGTGGCTCATCGGCTAAAAGGTACCCCGGGGATAACAGGCTTATCTTGCCCAAGAGTCCATATCGACGGCAAGGGTTGGCACCTCGATGTCGGCTCGTCGCATCCTGGGGCTGGAGCAGGTCCCAAGGGTCGGGCTGTTCGCCCGTTAAAGCGGCACGCGAGCTGGGTTTAGAACGTCGTGAGACAGTTCGGTCCCTATCCGTCGCAGGCGCAGGAGGTTTGAGGGGAGCTATCCCTAGTACGAGAGGACCGGGATGGACGCACCGCTGGTGTGCCAGTTGTCCTGCCAAGGGCATGGCTGGTTGGCTACGTGCGGCACGGATAAGCGCTGAAGGCATCTAAGTGCGAAGCCGGCCCCAAGATGAGACCTCCCACCGTTCGCGGATAAGACCCCTGAGAGAACATCAGGTAGATAGGCCGGAGGTGTACGCGCAGCAATGCGTTGAGCCGACCGGTACTAATCGGTCGAAGGCTTGAATCGAATCTGAGGCGTGCGTGCTCGCTATGGAGTGCTCGGGGTGCCGAGCAGTCACAGGTTTCCGGTGGCGATTGCGGCGGGGAACCACCCGTTCCCATTCCGAACACGGAAGTTAAGCCCGCCAGCGCTGATGGTACTTGGGGCGTAGGCCCCTGGGAGAGTAAGTCGCCGCCGGATTATTCGAGAGAGGGCCGACCCGCCACCGGGCCGGCCCTCTTCGCGTCGGGGGTACGATGCCGTTCGAATGCCGGGGAGATCGAAGGACGGATCCGCGCGCCGAAGCAGGCCTCGCTCCACCGGCAGCGGGGGCCGGGGCGAGCCCGTCCGTCGGGGCTCGGGTCGGACCGGTGGGGAAGCGGGCGAGCGCCGGGAAGGACAGCCGACACCTCCGGCGCGCCGGGCATGGGCCGCACAGGGCGACCTGCCCAAATGGCTGTCCGAGGAGCTCGCCCGGGTGACGCCGAAGGCGAACATCAGGGGGGCCACGGACCTGCTGCAATCCGCAGCCAAGAGCTTCGCCGCCGGGCGCCATGGCAAGGCGCTTCGCGACGCCCAGCAGGCGAAGGAGCTCTCGCCTCGCGATGCCACGATTCGAGAGCTCATGGGCCTGTGCGCCTATCGATTGGGCCGCTGGGAGGAGGCGCTGCGCGAGCTGAGGACGTTCCGCAGGCTGACGGGAGACCCCACCCACCTCCCGGTGGAAATGGACGTCCTGCGAGCGCTGGAGCGCCCCGGCGACGTCGAGGCGGCCTGGGCGACCTTCCAGCGGATCGGGGGCGACAAGGCCACACGCGACGAGGCCAAGGTCGTGTACGGATCGTTCCTGCTGGACCGCGGGGAGGATCGCAAGGCCTGGCAGGTGACGGGCCCGACGCGGCTCGGCGCCGAGCCGGCGGAGAGCGAGTTGCGCGTCTGGTACGTCGCGGCGAAGGCGGCGCATCGGCTCGGCGACACCGGCACCGCCCGGCGCCTCTACGAGGCGATCGAACAGGCGGACGGAGCCTTCCCGGGACTCGACGATCTCGATCGCCTCACCGCATCACGGCCGTGAGGCCAGCCAGCGCCTGATCCCGGTGACCTGCATCGGCCAGAAGGTGTTGCGGTCGTAGGTGGCGATGGTCTCCTCCGAAAAGCCCTGACGGCGGTAGTCGTCGAGCACCCATGGCCGCATCGCCTCCGTGAGGTCCTCATCAGTGGTCCCGGCGTGGCTCTCGACCCAGGCGACCCATTCCCACAGCCGCCGGGTGGCGGCGGTGAGCGTGGCCCCGGGGTGAGGGTCGGGGCCGTAGTGGGCGAACCCGAGGAAGGCGGGGGCGCGGTCGGCGATCCTCGCCAGGTGCTCGGTGACCAGCCGGGGGTCGAAGTCGGGAGGGGGGGTGACCGGTTGCACCATGTGGGCGTGGGGGAAGGCGATGCCGACGGCGTCGCCGACCATGCAGGCGCCCGTCTCCGCCTCGAAGTAGACCACCTCGTGGCGGGCGTGGCCCGGCGTGTACATGACCTCGACGAATCGGCCACCACCCAGCGGTATGTGCGACCCCTCGTCCAGGACGAGCAGCCGGTCCTCGGCAACGGGCTCCATGGGGCCCCACAGTCGCTCCATGCCGTCGGGGCCGTAGATCCGGGTGGCGGATTCCCAGAGCCGCCCCGGGGATGCCAGGTGACGGGCTCCGGCGGCGTGCACCGCGATCGTGGCCCCCGGGAACCGCTGGGCGAAGTGGCCGGCGCCGCCGGCATGATCGAGGTGGATGTGGGTGACGGCCATCACGGCGACGTCGTCGACCCCGGCGGCGGCGAGCGCTTCGTAGAGGTGAGGGATCGACCGTGAAGGGCCGCACTCGATGAGCACCCGGTTGGGGGTGTCGAACAGGTAGCAGGCGAGCCGGCCGGGCTCGTCGTGCATCATCGCATCGAGCAGGTACAGATCGTGGCCGAGATCGGTGACGACGACCATGGGACCGGGAGGCTAGTGGGACCAGGATCTCGTCCCACGCTCCCGATACGGTGCCGACCCGCCCTTCTCCGGATCGGAGCCGATCATGGACCTCAACCTCGTGGTGGTGTCCGGCCGTCTGGCCGCACCGCCCGAGCTCCGCCAGTTCGAGAGCGGTGCCCGGCTGGCCCGGTACCTGGTGACCGTGCGCACGGATGAGCCGCATCGCCGGGTCGACGTCCTGCCGGTCACCCTGTGGGATCCGGCAGACGAGCTGATCGACGCCGATCCCGCGCCCGGCACCCGGGTGTGGGTCGCCGGATCGGTGCAGCGGCGCTTCTGGAGCGGGGCAGAGGGACGGCGGAGTCAGATCGAACTGGTGGCAGACCAGGTGTGTCTGCGCGGGGACGATCAGAGCGAAGCCGAGGTCGAGCCGTCTCCGGGACCGGGCGAGACCGGGGCGCGGTAGCCTCAGCCGGTGCTCGAAGCGACCACCTTCGCCCGGATCGCCGTCGACCCGATCAGGCTCGCCATCCTCGGCGCCGCCGCCGTCGGCGACCTCGATGCCGGCGCCATCGCCGCTGCCCTCGGCGTGGCGGAGCGCAAGGTGCTCAAAGAGGTCGCCGGGCTCGAGGCCGCCGGTCTCGTGTCCGACGGCCACCTCGTGGCCGAAACCCTGCGTTCGATCGCCCGGGGGATGCCCCAGGAGCCGGCCGCATCCCCACTGGCCCTCGAGGGCACATGGAGCGACGAGGAGGCCCGGGTGCTGGCGACCTTCTTCAGCGGCAGCCGGCTCACCGGGATCCCGGAGAAGCGATCCAAGCGCCGGGTCGTGCTCGAACGGCTGGTCCAGGAGTTCCAGCCCGGAATCCGCTACCAGGAGCGAGAGGTCAACTCCACCCTGCAGCTGTTCCACCCCGACTTCGCTGCCCTGCGGCGCTACCTGGTCGATGAGGGGCTGATGGCCCGCGAGCACGGTGAGTACTGGCGCACCGGGGGGCGGGTCGACACCGACGCCTGACCCGGTCGCCGTCGGGCTGCCCTGGGTCTAGGGTGACGGGCCATGTGCAGGAGCATCGTGACGTTGCGCGACGGGTCCGAGGTCCACGACCGGGCGGCGATGGAGGCGGCGGCCCTCCAGTTCGTGCGCAAGGTGTCCGGGTTCCGCCGACCATCGCGGGCGAACCAGGCGGCATTCGACGAGGCGGTCCGGGCGATCGCCGACGCCACCGAGGCCCTGATGTCGGCTCTGGAGGTCCGGGGGCGAGCGATCCGGGGCGAGACGAGCACCTGAGGAGGTTCCCCGAGTCGGGGTCGAGGCCACGCCTCGACCCGGGGTAGAGGGATCCGCCGAACCCTCGACGATGAGTCGAAGGCCGCTTCGATCACGGCTCTCGCCGTGGCGCCCTTGCCGCCGTGGCCGGGATACCCTGCGCCCCCGGAGGTGTGACACCGATGGCGGATCTCCCGGCGAGCGAGGGCGAATGGCGGATGCGGCTCACCCCGCAGCAGTACCACGTGCTGCGTGAGGGGGGCACCGAGAGGGCGTTCAGCGGCGCCTACTGGGATCAGCACGAGCCCGGCGTGTATCGATGTGCCGGCTGCGGGACCGAGCTGTTCCGTTCGGACGACAAGTTCGACAGCGGCACCGGGTGGCCCTCGTTCGTGTCACCGGCGGAGGTGTCGGCGGTGACCACCCGGGAGGACCGCGGCCACGGCATGGTCCGGGTGGAGGTGCGGTGTGCCATCTGCGGGGGCCACCTCGGCCACGTGTTCCCCGACGGGCCCGGCCCGGCCGGGCTGCGCTACTGCATCAACTCCGCAGCCCTGGACCACGACCCGGAGTGAGCGACCTGGTCGTCGCCGGGGATGGCAACCGCAAGTGCCGGTGGCCGGTCGGCGACGCTCTGTACGAGGCGTATCACGACGCGGAGTGGGGCCGTCCGGTGGTCACCGACGCCGGCTTGTACGAGAAGATCGCCCTCGAGGGGTTCCAAGCCGGCCTCTCGTGGATCACCGTGCTGCGCAAGCGTGACGCCTTCCGTCGGGCGTTCGCCGGGTTCGAGCCGGCGACGGTGGCCCGCTACGGGGAGCGCCAGGTGGTCCGCCTGCTCGGCGACGCCGGGATCATCCGGCATCGCGGCAAGATCGAGTCGGCGATCAACAACGCCCGGCGAGCCGTCGAGGTCATCGACGAGTACGGCTCGGTCGGCGGGTACGTCTGGGGATTCGCCCCTGCACGAGCGAAGGCGCCGCGATCGTTCGCCGACATCGTCACCGAGACGCCGGCTTCTCGGGCGCTGGGCAAGGACCTCAAGCGGCGCGGCTGGTCGTTCGTCGGGCCCACGACCATGCACGCCTTCATGCAGTCCGTGGGCATGGTGAACGACCACCTGACCGGCTGCTTCGTCCGTGCGGTGTGCCAGGCCGAGCGGGCGCGACTGGCGGGCGGGCGGCGGTAGTGGGGGAGGGGAGCGCGGAGCCGCTCAGTGGTCGTCGCCGTCGTCGCCGTGATCGTGGGCGGCGTGCTCGGCGATCTGGTGGTGCACCTCGGCCATGTCGAGCTTGCGCACCTGCCCGATGAGATCGTCGAGAGCGCGGGCGGGGAGCGCCCCGGCTTGGCTGTACAGCACGACGTTTTGCCGGAACACCATCAGGGTGGGGATCGACCGCACGTTGAAGTAGGAGGCCAGCTCCTGCTGGGCCTCGGTGTCCACCTTGCCGAAGACCATGTCGGGGTTGGCCTCGGAGGCGACCTCGAAGGTGGGGCCGAACATGCGACAGGGGCCGCACCACACCGCCCAGAAGTCAACGAGCACCGTCTCGTTCCCGGTGATCGTGGACTCGAAGTTGTCCTTGGTGAGCTCGACCGTCGCCATCGGATGCCTTGCTCGGGTGCGCGGCGCCCCGGCACACCAACCCGGCAATCTCTCGGGCCATTCCCTGGTAGCATTTCGTCACTGTGACGAATCCGACGTCCTGCGACTGGTGCGGCGACCCTCTGGCGGTCTCCTCCTCGGGCCGCCCGCGGCGGTACTGCCGGCGGAGCCATCGCCAGCGGGCCTACGAGGCCCGGCTCCTGGCCGAGCGCATGGGCCTCGATCCCGGGGACGCCCTCATTCCGGTCGACCTGGTGCGCCGTGCCCGGGAGGGCATCCGGGCCCTGTCAGGGGCGGTCCGGGACGTGGAGCGCGGGCTGCGGGCCGGTGACGACTACGAGACGTCGTTCCGCCACCTGTACGCCGCCGCCCTCGGGCTCGGGGAGGTTCGCCTGGAGCCACGGGCCGCCCACGAGCCGGAGCGGGTGTCGACCCTCCGTGGTCGGCACACTTCCTAGAGGTCCGGGCCGGTCTGGGAGGCATCGGTGACCATGCGCCCATAATCCACGTTATGTCAAGTAAGCCCCGAGCCGGGAGGGACGACGGGCCGGGGATCCCGGCGCTCCCCCGCCCCCGGCGAGAGATGCGCCCAACGGCCCTGGCCGTGCCAGCCGGCCGGGGGCATGACTGCGCCATGCCTCCCACCACCGCCAAGGCCCCCGCCCAGGGCCCAAAGCTCGACCTGCGCAGCGTCCACAGGGAGCTGTTCTCCCCCTCTGCGCGAATGGTATCGGTGGTGGACGTGCCGGATCTGGCCTTCACCATGCTCGACGGGGCCATCCCGCCGGAGACCGCACCGGGCGACTCGGAGGAGTTTGGCCGGTCGATCGAGGCGATCTACGGGATCGCCTACGGCGTGAAGTTCATGTCCAAGCTGCGCCGCGTCGACCCGATCGACTTCACCGTGATGGCATTGGAGGGGCTCTGGTGGCCGGCGGGGGCCTCGCCAACCACGACCGGCCGGTTCCGCCTGCTGATGCTCCAGCCCGATCACATCACCTCCGAGATGGTCCAGACCGCCGCCGAACAAGCCGACGCCAAGCGGCCCAATCCGCTGCTCTCCCGGGTGCGGCTCGAGCGGTGGAAGGAGGGGCGGTGCATGCAGATCATGCACGTCGGCCCCTATGCCGACGAGGGTCGGACCATCGAGCGGCTGTCCTCGTTCGCCGCGGAGCACGGGTGCCGGCTGCGGGGCCGCCATCACGAGATCTATCTGGGTGACCCGCGGCGGTCCCGGCCGGAGCGGCTGCGGACCATCCTGCGGCAGCCGATCGCCGAGGATTGACGGTCCCGAAGATTCGGGACCCCCTGTGACCCTCTTCAGGATGTCTTGAGACGCCCCGGCGGATGCTCCGGCCCACACATACCAGGAGGGCCGAAAGCATGGACCGAAGGACCGTTCTCGCCGCAGCGGGAGCGCTGGTGCTCACCGTGGTCGGGGGCATGAGTGCGCTCGCCGTTGCCTTCCCCAGGAGTCCGGCCGAGGCGACGACGACCTCGGCTGCGACCACCGCATCCACCGTGGTCGTCACGGAGTACTACGACGAAGCCGGCAACCCAATCGTCCCTTCCGATGCTGTGACCCGGGCGGCACAGGAGACGGTGATCGTGCCCGTGCAGGGTCAACCAGACGAGTTCGTCGTGGTCCACGGATCGGGAAACCCGGTCCGTTCGGGCGGCACGACGGCGGCCGCCACCACGACCAGTGCCGCTCCGACCACGACGGTCTCGACCACCACGTCCGGTGGCTGGACCGATGACGACGGCGAGTACGAGGGCTCCGACGACCCGTACGAAGGCGGCGACGACGACGACCCGTACGAAGGCGGCGACGAGGAGGAGCACGGCGATGACTGACCGTGAGGCCAGGATGGCGGCGCTGGCCGCTCGACGCCCCCGTCCGGTCGGCGGTGCCGGCGAATCGGGAGATCTCCGGGAAGGGGCGGGAGCAGCCCCCGCCCCTTCCCAGCCGCAGGGCACCAGGACCGCTCCCCCACGAGTGACGCCCGGGCGCGCACCGGCGCTGGCGAGCCGGGTGCTCGTGGCTGGTCTGAGCGCCGCGGCGATGCTGAGCGTCGTGGCCTTCATGGGTGCCGGCTCGGCGGCCACGGCGGCTTCGACGGTCGACACCACGACGCCTCCAACGGTGATTCACCGGATCGTGGTGGTGTCCAGTCCGCCACCGCCTGAACCGGATCTGGTCTTCCAGGTGATTCCGGCGGGTCGCACGGTGGTCGAGGCCACACCACCGCCCACCCATGCGCCTTCGGGCTCATCGGGGGCGGCCGCGCCGGCCACGCAGCCCACGGGCACCACGTCGGCTCCTACCGCCACGACGACGACCGCGGCACCAGCGCCTGCGACGGCAACGGCGACCACCGTGGCTCCGGCCCCGATACCGCCGCCGGCTGCTCCCAGTGTCCCGCCTGTGACCACCACGAGCGGCAGCGGGCATTGAGCGACTTGACCTTCGATGCGATGGGCTCTCCGGCCCACGTGATCGTCGTGGGCGATTCCGCGCTGGGAGATGTCGCGCGGCAACGTATCGACGACCTCGAGTCGAAGTGGAGCCGATTCCTGCCGGCGAGCGAGCTCTCGCGTCTGAACGAGGCGGGGTCTGCGGTCGTCTCGGCCGACACCATCCTGCTGGTGGAGCGGAGCGTGCAAGGGTGGCGGGCGTCAGAGGGGCGATTCGATCCGACCGTTCACGACGCCTTGGTCGCCCACGGGTACGACCGCACCTTCGAGTCGGTGACGAGCCACGTCGGGACTGCCGAGGCGGTCCCGTCCCCGGGATGCGCGGGGATCGTCGTCGAGCCCGTGTCGGGTGTGGTCGTGCTTCCTACGGGGGTGCACCTCGACCCGGGTGGCATCGGCAAGGGGCTGGCCGCCGACATCGTCGTCGGTGAGTTGATCGCCGCTGGTGCGGCGGGTGTCATGGTGAGCCTCGGAGGGGATCTGCGAGCCGAGGGCGAACCGCCGCGAGGAGCCTCGTGGTCGATCGCCATCGACGAGCCCGCTGCGGGGGGCGATTTCGGTGTGGTCTCGATGCCGGCGGGCGCGGTCGCGACCAGCACCACCCGCCGTCACCGCTGGTCGGCCGGCGGCCAGACGGTCCATCACCTGATCGATCCGGCCGTGGGCCGCCCGCATTCGGGTGAGGCGATCCTGGTGACCGTGATTGCCGGCCAGGGATGGTGGGCCGAGGTGGCGACCAAGGACCTGATGGGAAAGGCGCCCGGATCCTGCGGTCTCGACCAGACGGCGGCCCTGGTGGTCACGAGTGCCGGACGCGTGCACCTGGTGGGCGGCATGGAGGCATACCTGTCATGAACCAGCAGATCTGGTGGTACGTGGCGAGGTCGTCGGGCATCATCGCCCTCGCCATCCTGACCGCTTCGGTGGTGTGGGGTCTGCTGTATTCGACCCGGATCCTCAACGGACGACCCACGCCGAAGTGGCTGCTCGACCTCCACAGGTTTCTTGGGGGCCTCTCGGTGACCTTCACCGCCGTCCACCTCACCGGTCTGGTGGCCGACTCCTACGTCCACTTCGGCCTTTCGGAGCTGTTCGTGCCGATGGGGTCGGCATGGAAGCCGGGCCCGGTGGCGTGGGGCATCAGCGGCCTGTACCTGTTGGTGGCGATCGAGGGGACGTCCCTGCTTATGAAGCGGCTGCCCCGCCGGCTGTGGCGTTTCGTCCACTTCGGGAGCTACGCCCTGTTCTGGATGGCGATGGTGCACGGGGCGACCGCGGGCACCGACGCCCGCAACCCGGTGTACCTGGCCGGCACGGTCGCTGCCGTCCTCGTGGTGGTCTTCCTGACCGGGTATCGGGTGCTCACCTCGCGCCGGGTCCGCCGCGCGGCCGAGTCGGCTCCGGCGACCGTCACCCAGATCCGCGCCGCCGCCTGAGAGCGCGCGTGCCACTCGACCCGGTGCGATACCCTGTTTCCCATGCTGGCACACCAGCGACGCCCGAAGCCGGCGAGGGTCCCAAGCGGTGGCAATGAAAACCCAAGGAGGAGACATCTCGTGAAACGCATCCTCATCATGGTCGCCCTGCTGGCGCTGGTGGCGTCGGCGTGCGGCAACGACAGCACGGCCACCACGAGCGAGTCGACGACCGCGGCCACCACGACCACCGCCGCCACGACGAGCACCGGGGCGGCCACGACGACCGAGGCCACGACGACCGAGGCCACGACGACGACCGCCGCCACGACCACCTCCGCGGTCACCACGACGACCGCGGGGACGATCTACACGATCGACACGGGGGACTTCTTCCCGGACGTGTTCGGGGCCGGCGGCGATCCGAACGGATCGGGATGCGTGGTGGGAGCCGACACCCTGCCCGCGGGCGTGTGGTTCGGGTTCGCCGAGTCGGTGTCCGGCGGGACCATCACCTTCGACCTGGCCTGTTTCTTCACCGGGGCGGCGGCCGCGGCGGCGGCCACCGCGGACGGGCAGGAGGTGTTCGACTTCTACATCCGCAACCAGAACCCGAAGACCTACGCGGTGTCCATCGCCTCTGGAGCGAGCGTCTACTACGTAGATGGGGTGTCGATCACCCCGACACCGATCGCGGCAGCGTCGTGGCCGACCGCGGCCTCGTTCCTGCCGTGCCCCGGTGAGTTCTGCGCGGTGTGGCTCTACGTGAACGGTGGGGAGGCGACCGGCATCGTGGAGCAATACCTGCCATAGCGGGCGCCCAGGTCGCCGGCGTCACCGCCCTTGGGGTCGAGTGCGTGCGCTCTCAGAGGGTGGGCGACACGGCGGCGAAGACCGTGGCGGCGTAACGGGCGAGACGGTCCAGGCCGGCGGGATCGTCGGCCACGAGCTCGTACGGGAGCATCGTCCCCAGCCAGTCGTCGGTGTGCCATGACGCCCCTTCGGGCAGGGACGTGCCGAGCAGTGTGCGGTCGAACGGCCACGGGTTCGAATAGAAGTACTGCCGGCGCGGACCCGGGTCGAATCCCAGGTTGAGGCGGGTCGGGAGCAACTTGCCGTGGTCTTCAGGTTCCAGACGCCTGCCGTACCACTCGACGGAGAGATCGAAACCGTGCGGCCAGAGGTGGGTGACGCCGTGGTCACCCGGCAGGGCGGCCATGTGTCGGTCGAAGACCGATGCCACGTCGCGCAACGCACCCCAGAACATCGTCGCCGCCGCCGGGTCGTAGCGCGGGGCGGCCCGGTCGAGGTCGTCGGGGGTGGGATCCGGGCCGAGGCCGTGGGACGCCCCGAATGCAACCAGTGCGTCGGCCAGCGATCCGGGTGGGGTCGTGGCGAGGCTCCAGCGGCGCTCCTCCCCCGCCGACGTCGCGGCGACCGCCTCGTGGCTCGTGAGGTCCATGGCGATCACCACCACGCCTCCCGTCGGCAGAGTGATCGGGGTCGCGTCGCCGGGCCGGTGTCGCCGATCTCGAGACCGACGTGCCACCACCCCGGGTGGGGGTGGGCGTGGAGGCGCGGGAGCAGGCTCATCGCCCGGGCGTGCCCGTGGAGAGCGGCGCGGGTTTCGGGCCAGGCGACGGGGAAACGGGCGAGCACCCCCCGGCCAACGGCCGTCGAGGGGGGTTTCTTACGGAAGAAACCCCCCTCCCCCACCGTTGCCGATGGCGAGCGGAGGAGGCTCGATGCGCTCGTTCGATGCGGCGATGCTGCTCGTTCGCGCCGCCATCGGCCTGGTGTTTCTCGCCCATGGCGTCCGCCACCTCCGCAACCGGCGCAAGGTGATGGCGTGGACCTCGTCGATCGGGTTCACCGCCCCCCGGCTGCAGTGGGCATTCATGGCCCTCGGGGAGGTCGGTGTCGGCGCCGGCATGGCCCTCGGCTTCCTCACCGCCTGTGCCGCCGCCGGGGTCGTGGCCCTACTCGCCGTAGCCTTCTGGACGGTGCACCGCCGCGCCGGGTTCTTCGTCACCGCCCGGCCCGACGAGGGCTACGAGTACGTGCTGGTACTGGGCGTGTCCGCGGTGGCCGTGGCGGTCGCCGGCCCGGGAGCATGGGCGATCGACCACGCCCTCGGGATCGTGCTCTCCGGCGCTGCGGGCGGTGCCGCCTGCGGCGCCGGTGTCGTCGCGGCGGTCTTGCAGATCGTTGTGTTCTACCGCCGGGTCAGTTGAGCCGGGGATCTGCGGGGTAGTCGGCGTAGAAGCGCTTGCTGTCCACTTGGCGAGCCAAAACGCGCCGTCGCAGGCCACCGGGATCGGCGTCGAACGGGTCGTCGGGGTGGGCGGGTACGACCAGCCAGTCCCCCGCCCCCACCTCCGCCTCGAGCTGACCGGCGCCCCATCCGGCATACCCGGCGAACACCCGTGCCCGGCCGACCGTGGTGCCGGAGGCGACGGACGACAGGTCGATCATCCCGGTGTCCCCGACCACCGCGGTCCAGTCGGCCAGAGCCGCTCCCGCCGTGGCGATCCCCACGGCGACCTCCACCTGAACCGGACCTCCGAGGAAGACCACCGACGGTGGCACCACCCGATCCCCCCAATCCGGGAGGTGATCGGCGACCGCCAGCTCGGTGGGCCGGTTGAGGAGCACCCCCAGTGCGCCCTCGGGGTCGTGGGCGCACACCAGCACCACACCGCCGACGAAGTTCGGGTCGCCCATCATCGGTGAGGCGACGAGGAGCTTGCCGACGAAGGACATGGCGCCCAATCATCCCACCTTCGCGGACGACGGCGATCAGGCGGCGTCGTTGGAAGTGAGCCGCCGAGCCGACTCCACCCATCCTTCGCGGGCAGACGGCCCGACGGCGTCGCCGGCGATCCGGGCGATCTCGTCGAGGTCGTCGTCGCCCATGGCAGCGATGTCGCGGAACGTCCGGTACCCCAGGCGGCGCAAGACATCCGCCAGGCCGGGGCCGATGCCGGTGATCAGCGTCAGATCGTCGTCGGCGGGCGGGGCAGCCGCCCGGGGTGGCGTCGGTGCCGCGGTACGGCGGTGAGCCGACGGGTCGGGGCAGCGCATCGAGGCGAGGGTGGACAGCTCCACCTCGAGGGCCTCGAGACGGCGGGCCATGTCGGAGGAGGCCGCCGGGGCCTTGTCGACCTCGAGGGAGCGCAATCTGGTGAGCTCCTCGTCGGCCGACGTGAGCTCCTCGGTGAGTGCGGCGATGCGTGCCTCGGCCTCGGGATCGTGGACGGGGGATGCGGTCACGCGATCGCGCAGCGATTGCAGCTCCACCTCCGCCTCGGCCAGCCGCTCGACGGCGTCGGAGAGATCACGGTCCCTGGCCGTCATGCGCATCTTCCAGTCGGAGACGTCGTGCCATTCACGCCGTGCCCGGCCGGTCAGGAAGCCAACCGCGCCGCCCAGGACGAGCGCCGCCACCGCGGCGGCAGCCAGTTGCACGATCGACTCTTGCGACACGATTCTCCTCTATCGGAAGACGGACACCTCGACCCGAACCTCCCTAGCCGGCGAAGGCGCGGGCCTGGGCGATCCAGTCGTCGTCGATGATCCGACCGGCGTAGACCGGCAGGTGGGCACCGACTCGCTGCACATCGTCGTCCGTGAAGGCGGCTATGTCACGGAATGTCGTGATGCCGAGTTCCTGGAGAATGGCGGAGATCTTGGGGCCGATGCCCCGGATCCTGGTCAGGTCGTCCGGGCCCTCGGGTGCAGCGGGCCGCTCGACCAGCGCGGCGATTCGTCGTTCCTTCTCGACGACGACGCCGTGGAGGTGGTCGATGCGGGCCTGCAAGGGCGCCACCGCGTCGGCCACGGCGGCATCGACTCTTGCCCGCAGCCGGAGGTCCCAGCCGGCGTAGGTCGCCGGCGCCTCAGCGGCGAGCGCCGAGCGCTGCACCGCCCGATCGGCCCGATCGCGCTCGGCCTGGAGGGCGCCGCGGAGACGCTCGACCTCCACGGTGCGGACGTCGCCGGCGGCCAGCTCCTCGAGTTCGGCGACCCGGGCGCGGGTAGAGAGGAGATCGCGCTCCAGGCCGGCGAAGCGTTCGAGGCTGGCACGAGCGGCGGCGTCGGCGGATCGGAGCCCGGCCGCTTCTCGTTCCATTCGCACGATCTCGGTGAGGGCGGCGTCGCGGGACTCGGCCGTGTCCTTGAGCTCCTCCTCGAGCGAGGTGATCCTGCGGTCGCGCACCTCGACATCGACGTAAAGGCGTTCCATCGAGGCGATCTTCTCGTTGAGCCGGCGCAGCTCGGCGTTCCGGGCGGCTCCCAGGACAGCGAGGCGTTGTTCTAGATCGGCGATCACAGCACCGTGGGCGGTGAGCGCCGCGGAGTCCCGGTTCCCGGACCGGGCGGACCGCTCCATGTCCGCGATCCGCACGCCCGCCGCCGCCATCCGTCGATCGGCCTGCTGACGGGCCTCGTCGGCGGCGTTGCGCAGGTGGTCGGTCTCCAGGCGGCCCACCCGGAGCTGGTCCCGGAGCTCGCCCGCCTCACGTTCGGCGGCGGCGACGCGGGCGCGTAGGTCGGCGGTGGAGGCCTCGAGGTCCCGGCGACGGCCCTCGGCGGCGTCGACGGCTGCGGCGGCGTGCGCCAGGGCGGCCTCCAGGGAGGCGATGCGGGTGGGGTCGGCGACCGGCGGCGCTGTGGTGCTTTCGTCGATGCGGGCGCGTGCCTCGGCCAGGGCCCGTTCCAGCTCGATGACGCGGTCCTGGAGGGCGGGATCGGCGGCCTGGCGGCGGAGCTCCTCGACCTCGGCCACCAGCTCGTCGACGGCGCCCGCCGATGGCCCGCTGACCACGCGCTGGGCGACGGCGAGGCGGTGGCGTAGCTCCCGCGCCTCTGCGGCGTGGGCGGCCACCGAACGGCGGGTTTCGACGACCTCGGCCGTCAGGGAGGTGACGCGTTCCTCGAGCCCGGGGTCGGGTGTCGTGGCCGGCCGGGAGAGCTCGGCCTCCAGTTGCGCCAGGCGCGTGGTCGCTTGGTCGAGGTCCCGGCGGGTGGCCACCAGGTCGGCGTGGGTGGCACGCAGATCGTCGCGCAGCGCGTCGATCGTTCCCTCGAGGGCTGCGGCCTGGCCGGCGGCCGCCGCCAATGCGGAGGCAGCGCGGGTCAGCTCGTCCCTGCGGTCTTCGGCGATGCGGGCGAGGACGCTGGTCGACCAGGCAGCCTCGCGCTCGCCGAGGGCGAACACGTCGGCGCGACGGGTCTCACCTTCGACCCGAGCGGTCAGGCCGGCGGCGGCCTCCTGGGCCATGCGGCGGCGTCTTCGACTGTGTCGGAGGAGCACCAGAGCGATGAGCCAGGAGACGACGATCGCCCCTGCTGCCGAGATGGCCACGATGCGCTCCACGAAGCGCAGTGTACGGACCGGTCTTCGCCCGTGACCACGGCGGAGTAGGTTCGGGGCCATGGAGGTGAGGCGGGCGGTCCGGGACGATCTGGCCGAGATCGCGCGGGTCGCCGACGCCGCCTACTGGGACACGTACAGCGGCCTGCTCAAGCCGGACACCATCGCCCGCGTGCTCGCCAGGGATTACTCACCCCCATCCCTCCGGCGGCGGCTGCTGCGAGGGGGCGTGCTGGTGGCGGCGGCGGGTGAACGCCTGATCGGCTTCGCCGACGTGGCCCATGGTGAGGCCCTGATCCGGCTCACCGCCATCTCCACCGAGCCGGCCCATCGCCGGGTGGGCGTCGGGGCGGCCCTGGTGGGTGAGGTGCGCCGCTCCGCTCCCGGGCTGCCGCTGTGCGCCGACGTCCTGCTCGGCAATCTCGACGGGGAGCGCTTCTACGAGGCCCTCGGGTTCGCCCCGGGCGAGGTGATCAACGGGACGTGGTTCGGGGAGGACGTCGTCGAACGCCGCTGGTGGCTCGTCGCTTCCTGACCGCCTGGGAGGCGCACTAGCCTCCCGGATGGTGGACTTCCAGATTCTGCCCAAGGTCGTCCTGCACGATCACCTCGACGGAGGCTTGCGGCCGTCGACCGTGCTCGAGCTGGCCGAGGAGGTCGGCTATCAGGGGCTTCCCAAGGGCGACGCCGCCGCGATCGCCCGGTGGTTTCACCAAGGCGAAGCGGCCTCCCTCGAGTCGTACCTCGACACCTTCCGACACACCTCGGGGGTGATGCAGACGCCCACGGCGATGCGCCGTGTGGCCTTCGAGGCAATCGCCGACCACGCAGCCCAGGGGGTGGTCTACGCCGAGGTCCGCTTCGCCCCGAGCCTGCACACCCGTCTGGGGATGACCCGGGCCGAGGCGATCGCCGGGGTGCTGGAGGGGCTCACGGACGCCGCCGACTCCTTCGGCGTGCCCTCCGGGCTGATCGTGGACGCCCTCCGCCAGGACGACGACTCGGCGGAGGTGGCCGCCACGGCGGCGGCATTCGCCGGGCGGGGGGTGGTCGCCTTCGATCTGGCGGGACCGGAGCGCGGCAACCCCGCGTCCGACTACGCCGAGGCCTGCGGGATCGCCACCGCCGCCGGGCTGCGCCTCACGATCCACGCCGGCGAGGGCGACGGGGTGGCGAGCATTGCCGACGCGTTGGCCGTCGGAGCGGAGCGCATCGGCCACGGTGTACGGATCATCGAGGGCGCCTCGGCGGTCGGGGGTCGGATCACCGCCCTCGGTCCGGTGGCGACCACGATCTTGACGCGGCGGGTGCCGCTCGAGGTCTGTCCCACGTCGAACCTCCACACGGGGATGTACCCGTCGGCGGCGGCTCACCCGGTCGGAGCGCTGTACCGGGCGGGGTTCGCCGTCACCCTGAACACCGACAACCGACTGATGAGCGGGATCACCATGACCGACGAGTTCGCCCTGGCGGCCGAGCACCAGGGCTTCACCAAGGACGATCTGCGCACCGTCACCCTGCAGGCGGTGGAAGCCGCCTTCTGTGCCGAGGGGGTTCGGTCGGAAATCCGAGCGCGGGTGCTCGCCGGATTCGCCTAGCGCCCCCGTTCGATCCAGTCGGCCACGGTGGCGATGGCCACCACTCCCCCCTCTTCGTTGAAGGTCTCGTGGCGGAAGGGTGGGAACACGACCCGCTCGACGCCCGGGAGCGCAGCCAGGGGGGCGCTGATCTGCGGTGGCACGATGGTGTCGGCCCCGCCGTGGATCACCAGCGTGGGCCGATCGAGTCGGCTCAGGTGCGCCCGCACGTCGGCCTGGGCGCGCAACGCGAGGCGGCCCATGCCCAGGGTGGTCTTGGGGTACACGAGCGGGTCGGCGAAGTACCGCTCCCCCACCGAGGGGTCGTGCGACAGCTGCTCGCCGCGCAGGCCGTTGTCGATCCCCTTGGCCGGGGCGATGCGTCCCAGCACCTGCGCCAAGAGCCGCTTCACGACCGGAATCGTCGAGTCGATCGCCGGCGACGACAGCACGAGGAGATCGGGCCGGGGATGGTCGGAGAGGGCGTAGGAGGCGGCGATGAGGCCACCCAGGGAGTGCCCGAGCAGAACGACGGGGGCCCCGACCGACCGGGCGGCGGCGAGATCGCCGGCGAGATCCCCCAGGTAGTCGTCCCATGAGGACAGGGCCGCCCGGGGGCCCTCGGACTCGCCGAACCCCCTGAGGTCCGAGCCGCGCACGTCGTGACCGCGGGCGGCGAGGCCGGCCCCCACGTGCTCGTAACGTCCGGTGTGCTCGGCGAGACCGTGGACCAGGACCACTGCCGACCGGGGCGGGCCGTCGGGCATCCAGCGCCGGGTGCGGAGCCGCAGGCCGTCGGGTGCTGAGCGGAATCCGGTCGTGCTCATGGCGCGCCTCCTTGGCGGATCATGTCCCAGGTGAGGACCGGGTGGCGGGCGGCGAGGGCGTCGTCGGGCCGGGACACCGGGGTGGAGTGCGGTGACGACCGCACCGCGTTGGGGTCGGTGGCCGCCAGCACCCCGATCTCGCGCAGCGCCGCGGCCAGGGCCTCCACGGTGTCGGGTGACTCTGTCTCGGTCGGCTCGATCATGAGCGCCTCGTCGACCACGAGCGGGAAGTACACGGTGGGTGCGTGGAACCCCCTGTCGAGCAACGCCTTGGCGACGTCCATGGCCCGCACGCCGGTGCGACGTTTCAAACCGGTGACGGACACCACGAACTCGTGCATGCAGGGTGCTGGATAGGCCAGGGGGTAGTCCTCCGAGAGCA
>JAZDHM010000037.1:0-14816 GCA_043805935.1 Actinomycetota bacterium | reverse complement strand
CAAACCAGCTGGCGCGCGCCGCGGTCGACCCGGTGCTGGGACACGTGCCTTCGCCGCGGAGCTCGGCGATCACCGACTCGATCAGGGGCTGATGGGGCCACTCCGGATATCCGATGTCGTGGACGCTGACCCCGTCCCCGTCCTGCAGCGTGAACGGCGTCGGTGACGACACGGCAAACGTGATCCGGCCCTTGGAGCCCACCAGCTCCATCTCATCGACCTCCGACCCCGACGTGTACGCCCAGATCCCCGATCCGACGAGACCCGATTCGAACGAGAACGACACGCTCACCGTGTCGGGCGACGGATAGATGTCGCGCAGGTTTCGGGCGAAGCCGTGAACCTCCTTCACCGGGCCGCCGTAGAAGTCGACCAGGTCGATCTGGTGGCACCCGGCCTCCACCCAGCGGCCTCCGCCGCCGGTCGGCCCGGGGGTGTACGGCCAGTACAGGGCGGGAGGCGTCCCGCCCCGCTCCATCACCGGACGCCGGTAGGTGCAGATCGACACGGCGAGCAGATCGCCGATCGCCCCGGTGTCGACCAGCCGCTTGATCTCGACGAACCGAGGCATCGCTCGCCGGTAGTACGCCACCCACAGCGGCACCCGGGCCGCCTCCGCCGCGGCGATCATCTCGCGGCATTCGGCGAAGTTCCTGGCCATCGGCTTCTCGCACAGGACCGGCTTGCCCGCGGCGATCACCTTGAGGGTGTACTCCTTGTGTGAATCGGGAGGCGTGGACACGTACACCACGTCGACGTCCGGATCGGCGATCAGGGCATCGGCGTCGTCGTACCACTTGGGAACGCCGTGGCGCTCGGCGAAGGCCCTGGCCTTGTCGGCGTTGCGGCGCATGACCGCCACCAGCCGGGAATGCGGCGCGCCGGAGAACGCCCCTCCGCTCTTGCGCTCGGTGACGTCTCCGACACCGATGATGCCCCAGCGGATCGTGTCCATGTTCATCCTCTCGTTGCCGGCGGCGTCTCGGAGGTGGGCCAGGCCGGACGAGGCGCCAGGTACGCCTGCTTCATCCGCTCGAGCGTCCAACCCTCGGCGAGGCTTGCCTCGATCACGACTCGCTCCCAATCCTCGACCATGCGCACCGCCCGGGGGACGTCTCTTGCCACCTCGAGCGGCACCTCCACGACACCGTGCTGATCGGCGACCAGGAGATCCCCCGGGGACACCTCGAGACCGCCGACCGTGACCGGAATCCCGTATTCCACCATGTGCACGTAGGCGTGCGACACGGTGACGTGCGGGGCGAAGGCGTGGAAGCCGAGGGCTCGGACCTCGTCGAGGTCGCGCACCCCGCCATCGGTCACCAGTCCGACGCATCCCAGTGCCCGGTGCATGCTGGCGAACACCTCGCCCCACTGAGCCCCGATGACCGGGGTATCCAGGTCGTGGAACACGGCGATGCGCGGGGCCGAGACGTTCAGGACGTGCTGCCAATAATCAGGCGGGGAGACCCGCCGGCCATGGGGAGAGGCCGCGGTGATCACCCCGGTGGCCGCGTAGCCGATCATCGGGCCGAGATCGGGGAACAGGCACTTGATCTCGGCCGACATGAACCCGGCGGTGCGGGGCCGGATGTCGAACAACTCGATCCCATTGGCAATCGCCGGGGTGGGAATCCGGCGAAGCGCCTCGAGTTCCTCGGGTGTGAGCAGATCGGGCATGGACGACTCCTCTGTTACGAACGCGACCCGGACCCTGCCTTCCTCAGATCATCGACTCTCCTCCGTCCACGAAGATCATCTGGCCGGTCATGAACCGGGCCAGGGGAGACAGGAGGAAGGCGATCACGCCTGCCTGGTCCTCGGGGTACGACATCCTGCCGAGTGGGACCCCGCCGCGGAACTGGCTCGGATCGCCCTTGATCCGCTTCTCGAGCAGGTCTGCTCCTTCGTCGCGCATCGCCTTCTCGATGAGGGGTGTCAGGGTCGTCCCCGGATTGACCGCGTTGACGCGGACCTGGTGGCGGGAGAACTCCAGTGCGAAGGTGCGCGTGAGGTGCATCACCCCGGCCTTGCTCGCGCCGTAGGCCGCCTGGCCCATCCGCGGGATGAGAGCGGCCATCGACGCCACGGTCACGATCGCACCGCTGCGCTGTGCCACCATCACCCGCCCCCCGGCCCGCAGGGCGACGAACGTGCCCCACAGATTCACCTCGATGATGCGTGACCAGACCTCGCGCGGGATCTCCAACGCCGACTGCGACGTCTGGCGAATGCCGGCGCAGGTGACCAGGCCGTCCAGGCGCCCGAACCGCTTCACGGCGGTGTCGACCGCCGCGGTCATCTGATCCTCGGCGGTCGTGTCGCTCTTCACCGTCACCACTCGCTCCGGCTCGCCCAGTTCGGCTCCGGCCTTCTCGAGCACCTCCTGGTTGACGTCGACGATCACCACTCGGGCGCCGGCACCGAGCAGGTAACGGCTCGTGGCGAGCCCGATCCCGCTGGCTCCTCCGGTGATGAGCACCGTCGTGTCTTCGAGGCCGAGTGTCCGCTCCGGCAACGGTGGCCGGTCCTTGGTGATGTCGTTCATGGCTGCTCTCTTTCCAAGCGGGACCCGGCACGGGGTCCTTCGTCCCTTGTCGACGGTGCCCCGGTAAGCGAGCCTAGATTCGGTCGACGGGCCGCCTGGCGAAATCGCCCGAAGGCCGGCGGGCGGGCGACACGGCAGTGGCCAATCGACTCCACGAGGTGCACGTGATGGGAACCGAGCCAAGCCACCCCGATCCGGAAGAGATCCTGGCGAGGCTGCGCGCCGACATCGGGTTGGCGACGCCGTGGCGCCGCCACGACGTCACCGCAGCCGACACGATCCGGTTCCAGGCAGCGGTAGACCCCGCCGCCAGGAGCATCGCTCCGGTTCCCGCTCCCGCCGAGCCGCCCCCCACGTACTTCTCCCCCGACCCGATCGTGCTGTCACAGCAGCTCGGCCTGGAGCGGCAGCGGCCCTACCCCAACACCCTGGACGGGGGCACCCGGTGGGAATGGCTCGGCCCCCTGCGCACGGGCGACACGGTGCAGCTCAAGGCCGAAATCGTCGACGTGGTGCGCAAGGCCGGGTCCGGCACGACGGGGACGATGTTCCTGACGACCCTGTTGGTGACCTGCGCGGCACTGAACGGAGACGTCATCGCCCGGTGCTGGGGGACCAGTATCAGCTACGAAGGGATTCAATCGTGACGATTCAGGCGGCCTCCGCAGATCTCAGCGTCGGCGTGCGAGTCCCGCCGCTGACCCTCACCCCGGCGCTGGAGGACCTCGTCCGCTGGGCCGGCGCCGCCAACGACTTCACCACGTTCCACTTCGACCCCGAGGCGGCCCGGTCCCGCGGATTCGATGGGCCGGTGGTCCACGGCACCTTCCAGGCGACGCAGCTCGCCCGCCTCCTCACCGAGTGGCTCGGCCCGCAGGCACGGTTGCGCGAGCTCTCCTGCCGGTACCGCCGCCCCGTCATCGTCGGGACTCCGATGGTGTGCGGCGCAGAGGTGAAGGCCGTCGAGGCGGACGGGTCCGATACGGTGGTGACGTTCGACGTCTGGACCGAGAGCCCTCCGGGCGAGGTCACCACGACCGGCACGGCGACGGTGCGCATCCCTTCGCGGGCCGACGCATCCGCCTCTCTGATCACCGACGAGCTGCTGGAGGTGTTCCACATCGGTGAGGTCGCCGGGCGCTACACGTTCGAGATCACGCCCGAGCAGATCTGGAAGCTCACCTGCCTGCTGCACGACACCGACCTCGAGACCGCGGTGGTCCACCGGGAAGGCGGCCACGAGCCCCTGCGCACCCCGACCACCATCTTCGCCTTGCTCGACCCGCTGGAACTGAAGATCATGTCGCACGACCGCGGCATCGATCTCGTCCCCTACCGCAAGACGGGAGGGGGCAACGCCTTCAGCGAGATCGAATACGAACGGCCCGTACGCGGCCACGACGTGGTGACCGTGGAGGTCACGTTCACCGAGATCTACGAGCGCCGCGGCCAAGGCGGCCCGCTGCTCTTCCGGGTGAGGAAGAACGTGCTCACCGATCAGCACGGCGGCCGGATCGGGGTGAGTCGCTCCGGCCACGTGTACTCCTTCGAGGTCCCCGGGTACGAACCACCACCGCGTTCACAGCCCAAGCCGGCGGCCGCCGATCTGGGCGAGGATCTCCCGCCGCTGATCCGGGTCCCGACCACCCAGACCCTGGTCCGATACGCCGCCGCGGCCGACGACTTCGCTCCCTTGCACTTCGACCACGGGTACGCCAGGAGCCGCGGGTACGACGGGGTGATCGTCCACGGGTTCCTCAAGGCCGGATACATGGCGACCCTGGTCGAGGACTGGGCCGGCCCGGAGGCCTTCGTCAATCGCTTCCGGGTGGAGTACCGGGGACCCGACTACCCGGACGCCCCCATCACCTGCCGGGGGCGAGTCACCCGCCGGTTCGAGGAGGGGGGGCGCCGGGGCGCCGACCTGGCCCTGTGGACGGAGCGGGCCGACGGGTCGGTTTCGACCCGGGGATCCGCTACGGTGCTGTTCTCCGCCTGAACGGGCCCGGCGAGCGAAAATCGGCCACGGATGGGCCGTTTTCGCGCCCTGGGACGATCGGCAGGGCCTCGGACGGACCGATGTCCACAGCCGACCGCGCCAGGTGGTCGACCGGTTGACGACTCTCCGGCCGATGCGTACCATTCCCCCGAATGGGCTGGAAACGGGGATTCCGGGCGAACATCCACGGCGCATCCCGCCGGGATCGGACAGGGGGTACGCATCGCGTCTCGACCGGCTCATTCAGAACACCCGGTCACGTGGGCACGTGACGGGTTCTGCGTTGCCCCGGCAGCGGGGCGGTCATCAAAGAGAACCCAAGCCAACCAGTGATTCATCGAAAGAAACGGAGGCCCCCGTGGGCACAATGAAGCACGGTCGTCGGCCGTGGCTCGTCGCGGGAATCTTGCTCGTCGTCATGGCCATGTTTGCAGCGGCCTGCGGCGACGACGCGACGACTACCACTGCCGCCGGCAGTACGACCGAGGCCACCACGGCCAGGTCGTTGACGATTGCTTTGGCCGAGGAACCGAGAACCCTGGCAAGCTGGAACGCCTACTCCAACGACGGCCATCCGGTCCTCCGGAACGTCACCGAGGCGTTGCTCAACCGTGACCCGGTGACCAACGAACTGGTGCCGGAACTGGCGACGTCATACGAGCAGGTGGACGACACCACGTGGCGCTTCCATCTGCGTCAGGGCGTGACGTTCCACGACGGATCGGCGTTCAACGCAGAGGCTGCTGCCTACTCGCTGAACTACATCCTGGACGTGGACAACGCCTTCCCGATGCTGCAGTTCTACGGCGGAGTCCTGGCGACGGCCACCGCGGTGGATGAGTTGACCCTCGATGTCGCAACCGACATCCCGGATCCGATTCTCCCGTTGCGGCTCTACTTCACCACGATCCCGTCGGCGACGCAGCTCCAGGAGGATCCTGCACGGTACGAGGACACCCCGATCGGGACCGGCCCGTACAAGTTCGACGAGTGGAACCGTGGTCAGTTCATCGACATTTCGGCGAACGCTGACTGGTGGGGTCTGCGCGACACCGCTGACGCGCACGGCACCAACCAACTCGTCTCCGATGTGCATTTCGTGTTCCGCCCCGAGACCGAGGTGAGAGCCGGAATGCTGGCGACCGGTGAAGCGGACTTTGCGCGCTTCATCACGCCGGAGCAGTGCGCGGCAGCCCCGCAATGCGAGTCGACGCCGACGGTGGAAACCATCATCGTCCGCATCGACACGCCGAACCCCGTCCTTGCCGACGTGCGGGTTCGCGAGGCGATCGCCCTGGCAATCGACAAGGAATCCATCATGAATGACATCCTGGGTGGCGGCGAAGTCGCCAACCAGATCGTCAGCTCGTCGGCTCTCGGCTGGAACTCCAGCCTGGAACCGTATCCGTACGATCCGGCGCGGGCAGCCGAGCTCATCGCTGAGGCGGCCGCAGACGGACTCGATGTCACCGCTCCCTTCACCTTCGCAGCACGCACCGGGTTCATCCTCAGGGCAGATGAGATCATTCAGCTCATCTCCGAGGCTCTGAACACTGCCGGGATGACGGGGGTCACCCCCCAGATGATGGAGACTGCGCAGTTCGAGGAGCTGTGGAGCGACGCCGGCTATGCCAACGTCAGCCCCGATCGTGCCTTCATCGGCATGAATCAGCACGGCAACGAGATGATGGACTATGCAGGGAGCGTGGGTAACTACTTCATGTGCGAGGGTGGCGCCTCTGCCTACTGCGATACGGCCTTCGACGAGATGGCGAGGACGGCATTCCAGCAGACAGGCGACGCCCGTGATCAGGCCCTCCAGGACCTGGCGGCGTACACGTACGACAAGTATCCGATCATCCCGATCGGGTATCCGTTGTTCAACTTCGGTCTGGTAGACGGGATCAACTGGACGCCTCGCATGGACGGGTTCATCCTGATCAAGGAGTTCACGTTCTCGTAAGCGGACGGCATTGGCTCATTCGTGCGGGAGGGCATCTGCCCTCCCGCACAATGAGTCCCTTCCACTCTTTCGGACCCACCTGAGGAGGCTGAGTTCCGTGCGCGAAGCCACAAAGAACCCGATGCTGAAAGCGTGGGCCGAGGGTCGTCAGCTGTTCGGTGCCTGGGCCACGATCCCCAGCGGGGTCTCTGCCGAGCTCATGGCCAGAGAGGGTCCGGACTTCATCTGCATCGACAACCAGCACGGGTTGCTCGACCACTCGGACACCGTCCCGATGATCATCGCCGTCGAGGCCGGTGGGGCCATTCCCATCGTGCGCGCCCCGTGGAACGAGCCAGCCCGAATCATGGCCCCGCTCGACGCGGGAGCCCGCGGGGTCGTCATTCCGATGGTCAACGATGCAGACGAGGCCCAGCGGGCGGTAGCGGCGTGCCGCTACCCACCGCGAGGCATGCGGTCGTACGGACCGCTGCGCGCCAAGTACGTGATGGGGACCACGGATCCCGACGAGCTCGACGACGTGGCCTGCATCGTCATGGTCGAGACCGCCGACGGCCTGAAGAATCTCGATGACATCGCCTCCACCGCCGGGGTGGATGCCATCTACATCGGCCCCCAGGATCTGTCACTGGCGGTCGGAAAGAAGCCCAGTCCCAAGCCGTACGAGGCCCTGGCCGAGCCGCTGGCGCTCATCAAGGCGGCCTGCCGGCGCCACGGCGTCGCCGTGGGGATCCATGCCCTCAACGGTGAGACGGCCCGCGTCTATGCCGAGGACGGCTACGACATGATCACCGTCGTGTCCGATCTCTCGATCCTGGCGAGGGCGGTGTCCGAGAACGTCGCCATGGCTCGGGAAGGGGTGGGCAAGCGCCGGTGAGCCCCCGGTCCGGGTAGGGTTCGAGCCGCCTCGGAGCGTGTTCCGCCAGGGAGCCATCGAGGTAGAACGAAAGGGACGGAACCATTCCGAGGTACCTGGGGAAGCGCCTCCTCCACTCGGGGCTGGTGATCATCGGCGTCCTGATATTCGTCTTCTTCATGGTCCAGATGGTCGGCGACCCGGTGCGCCTCATGCTTCCCGGCGACGTGCCCCAGGACGTCTACCTGCGGATGAAGGAAGCCCTCGGATTCAACGATCCCATCCTGGTCCGTTTCGGCCGGGAGCTGGGGGGATGGCTCCACGGTGACTTCGGCATCTCGCTGTGGCAGGGCACGCCGGCGCTGCCATTGGCCCTGCACCGGATCCCCAACACCCTCTTCCTCACCGTCGTCTCCCTGTCGATCGCCATCCCGATTGCCCTGGGCCTCGGCATGTACTCGGCGGTCAAGCCGAACTCGCTCGTCGATCGGATCCTGACCGCCGTCTCGCTGGCGGGCGTCTCCGTGGCCGACTTCTGGCTCGGCCTCATGCTGATCCTGATCTTCGCGGTGCAGCTGCAGTGGCTGCCCACCTCGGGATTCGGGGGCCTCTCCTACGTCATCCTTCCGGCGTTGTCGCTGGCGATGCGTCCCATCGGCCGCATCGCCCAGGTGGCCCGATCGGCCCTGGTGGAGGAGCTGGACCGTCCCTACATCCTGACCGCTCGCTCCAAGGGCCTGACCGAGAGGCAGGTGGTGCGACGCCACGCCCTGCGGAACGCCCTCATCCCCACGATCACCGTGACCGGGGACGAGATCGCCACCTTCATCAACGGCGCCGTGGTGATCGAGACGATCTTCGCCTGGCCCGGCATCGGCCAGCTCTTCATCCAGGCCATCCAGCGCCGCGATCTGCCGTTGATCGAGGCGTGCGTCTTCGTGGTTGCGCTGATGACGATCGCCCTGAATCTCATCGTGGATCTCAGCTACGCAGCCATCGACTCACGGGCTCGGGTGCAGACACTGTGACACGGATGCCGTAGGGAAAGGTCATGCAACCCGTAACACCGGATCAGGTCGTCCCCGGGGCGAAGTTCGATTGGCGGACCCTTCGCAAGAACAAGCTCGTCGTCGTCGCCATGGTCATGTTCTCGGTGATCCTGTTAAGCGCGCTGTTCGCCGCCTTCGTCGCCCCGCACGACCCGTACACCCCGGATTTGGCGTTGCGGAACATGCCGCCGGGGACCCCGTCGCCCGATGGCGGCTTCCCCTACGTGATCGGCACCGACCCGCTCGGCCGGGACATGCTGAGCCGGGTCATCTTCGGGGGCAGGATCTCGCTCCTGGTCGGATTCCTCAGCGTCCTCGTGTCCGGCTCGTTCGGCTTCCTGCTCGGGCTGATCTCCGGCTACTTCGGCGGCCGGGTCGACTCGGTGATCATGCGCATGGTCGACCTCCAGATGAGCGTTCCCTCGCTGCTGATCGCCCTGCTGGTGCTCTACGTGCTCGGCCCCAGCCTGATCAACGTCGTCCTGGTGTTGGCGATCACCCGATGGATGGTCTACGCCCGGGTGACCCGTGGCATGATGCTCACCCTTCGCCACGAGCTGTTCGTCGAGGCGTCCGAGGCGTTGGGAGCCTCACCCTGGCGAACGATCTTCCGCCACATGGCGCCCAACCTGCTCTCCCCGATCATGGTGGTGGCCACCCTCGAGCTGGCGATCGTGCTGCTCACCGAGGCCTCCCTCAGCTTCCTCGGCCTCGGCATCCAACCCCCGTTGTCGTCGTGGGGCCTCATGCTGGCCCAAGGTCGCGAGTATCTGACCTCGGCTTGGTGGCTGGTGGCCATGCCGGGTATCGCCATCCTGATCACGACGCTCAGCGTCAATCTGATCGCCACCTGGCTCCGCCAGGCGACCCGCTGACCCGCGGCGCTCACTCCTCCCGGTCGTAGAGGAGACGCGAACGCCACGCCCGACGAAACGCCTGCCGGGGCATCTGCCTGCTCCCGATGAGCCGCAGCACCAGCGTCAGCATCGCCGCTCCTGCGGCATAGACCGCCGCGGCGGCGCCGTCGGCCAGGCCGGACACGACCGGCCACACCACCACCGCCACCGGCCAGGAGAGCGCCAGTCTTCGCGAGAAGAAACCGACGCCCAGAATCGGGAGGATGGCGAGCGTTCCCCACGGAGCGATGACGGCCCCCGCCGAGAGCGCCACCGTCTGCGACCGGCCGCCGGCGAAGCGGAGCCACGGTGGCCATCCGTGGCCGGCAACCACCCCCAACCCGGCGAGGACGCGGCCGGCATCACCCCAGATGCCGCCGAGGAACGCTGCCGCCACCCCTTTGGCGGCGTCGAAGAAGAAGCCCACCACCGCGATCCCGACACCGGAGGAATGGGCCAGGTTCGCCGACCCGACGTTTCCGGTGCCCGATCGACGAAGGTCGACGCCGCGCCATCGGCCCAACAGCCAGGTCGACGGCAGGGAGCCGAGGAGGTAGCCGACGCCCAGCCCTAGGAGCGCCACCACCCGACACCTATGACGCCGGGTCCCGTGTGGGCACCCATCGCCGACGAGAAGGAGCAGATGAAGAGTTCGTTGATGCCGGGTACCGATGCCACCAGCCGCCGCTGTAACTCGATGGCTCGCTCCGGCGCAGCCGCATGGAAGATGCCCGCGTGGACCGGTCCATCGCCATCGTTCACGAACCGCACCAACCGGTCGAGGCCGCTGTTGATCGTCCGCGCCACGCCGGCCCGAGACACCTTCCCTCTCGTGAGGCGAAACATCGGCTTCACCCCCGCCGCCTCACCCGCCCAGTACTTGGCGGCGCCGACCCTCCCGGAGCGATAGAGGAAGCGGAGCGTGTCGACCACGCCGACCACTTCGACCCGCCCTGCGATGCGGTTGGCAACGGCCTCCACCTGATCGAGGTCGGCGCCGGCGGCTGCCGCCCGGGCGGCCTCGACGACAACCAGGCCGGCGCCGGTCACCGCGGACTCGGAGTCGACCACCCGGACCGGGAGAGTGGCGAACACCCCGGCCGCCGCCCGCGCCGCGTCATGGATCGCCGACAGCCGACTCGACACCGTCACCACCAAGATCGCCCCGTAACCCTGCTCCGCTGCTTCCTCGAAGGCCACCACGAAATCGCCGGGTGACGGCGACGAGGTTGTCGCACGCCCCCCATGCTGAAGACGGCGGTACAGCTCATCGACCTCGAGATCGACCCCATCGCGGTAGGAACGATCTTCGAAGTGGAGCCAGACCGGGACCGAGCCGACCGGGAGGAGGGGAAGGACCTCTTCGGGCACGACCGCCGTGCTGTCGGTGACCACCTTCACCCGCATGAGACCACCGCAGTCCTCCCCGAAGCGCTGGACCCGGAGGCCCCCGCTTCGGCCGGCAGGTTCGGGCCGGCTGGTAGTGGGCCGAGCCTACCGGCGCGAGAGGCTGATTCGGGGGTCCTGTCGCCATCCAGCAACGGCCTGGCGATCAACGAAGGGATCTGAGCACCGGCCAGGCCGCCGCCGCCGGACGCGCCGTCAGCCACATGAGAATCGTCACGATCAACGCCGAGCCGAGGCACCACCTGCAGGTGGCGCCGATCACGAAGGGCTCGAGAAACGTCAGGTAGACGGACAACACGACCCCGGCGACGGAGCCGGCGAAGAGAGCCACCGCAGCTGCCGCGGGCACACGTCCTCTCCCCAGGCGCGCAAACCCCCACGTGATGAGGGTCGCCGCGTACCCGACAGCCCCGAGGACGCCCACCGGAATGAACCCGAACAGCCGGGCGTAGTCGCTCTGCTGTACCGCGTTGCAGTCGCCCACCGGACCACACACTGCCTCCGATCCACCCACCTCCACGACGGTCAAGTAGAGGGCGATTCCCAGCCCGGCGAGAGCGAGCCCTCCCACGATGAAGCTGGGACGAGTCCCGGACGCTCCATGCCGCATCCGAGTCGCGGTCACTGCGAGACCGACGATCATCAGGCCGAGCACCGCCACGGCGAGTGAATCAGCCAGACGATCCCGTCCGAACCTGTCCCACATCGACTCGGACTCGAGGGGCGGGCCCGCATCACCTCCATCGATCGGCTCGGTCGTGCTGCTGGCGACGGTTGTAGTCGTGCTGGTCGGATCGGCGTCGGCGATCGGCACGCTCGCCACCGTCTCGGCCAAGCCGGGGATCGCCGGCCAATCGATGGTGCCTCCGGCTTCGAGGGTGTCACTCACGATCGCGGGGAATCGGTCGGGGATGTCGACCGAACCGATCAGGACCTGGTCGCCGACGACGAGGCGGGGCACCCCGGTGGACTCGATGCCGAGGGCCTCGGTCGCTGCTTCGAACAGCGACCCGCCACCTGGAACCGAGCTATTGACCATCAGCATCTCGAGGCGTCCATTGGTCACCAAGTAGAACGCCACATCCTCGGACGCCAGCGTCTGGTCGTAGTACACCGCCGCCGTGCCGCCCGCCGCCTCGAACACTCCCGGCAGCACCTCTTCGATCACGTAGTGGCAGTGGCCGCAGGTGGGGAGGTAGAAGAGGACGGCGCGAACCACGGGGTCGGCTGCAGCGGCGCCAGGGGTGCCGATGACCAGCACTGTCAGCGCCACGGCGGCGATCACGGTGATGACACGGCGCCACCAGACACTGATGAATCGCGACCGGTGGTGACGAGACTCATCGAGTTCGCGTCGCCACCGCTCAGCCCGGCCGGAAGCGAGTCGAGAGTGCGTCGAGGGCCTCGTCGGCATCGTGGTTGGACCGTACCCTCCACGACGCCTCGTCCCCACGGGCGAACGTCCCATGCCGATCCGGTGTTTCGTGCACCTGGGGTCCCTGACCGGTGCCCGTCCAGGTCGCCGCGCGGTAGGCGATCACGAGGTCCCCGACGTTGGTGCCGGTCGCCCCGCAACGCAGTTGGTCCCCCGTCGCCTTCAGGTAGCTGGCCGAGTCGTTCTCGGCCAGAGCGGCGCGAGCGTCGATCCCCAGACGGAGGCCGCGCCGGACCGTGTCCGAGTCCCCGATGCCTCCTGCCGCATCGGTGGGCCCGTCGACGCCATCGGTGCCGAAGGAAGCGACCAGGGCATCGGGGCACCCGTCGAGGGCGATCCCGGCAGCCAGGGCGAGCTCCTGATTGCGGCCACCGACCCCGGAACCGGACACCTTCACCGTCGTCTCCCCGGCGTGGATCGCCATCGTCGCCGGCGGGAGGTGCCGGGCCGAGGCGGCCAGTTCCGCTCCGACTCGCCGGGCCTCTCCCTGGAGCGTGGTCGAAGCCACCCGCGCCACCACCCCGAGGTCTCCGGCGGCATCGACCGCCGCGTGCGCGCCGATCGACCCGTCGGCGATCAATGACACCACCCCGGCCGGAAGCCGGGGTGCCTGCAGGCGACCCACCTGATCCTCCAGGAGGCGGCGGACCGCCGGGGGCGGTGTGATGCCGCGATCCGCCAGCACCCGGACCGCCTCCTCGGCAGACGTCGGATCGGGCACGGTCGGCCCGCCGGCGATCGCTTCGAGAGGGCTCCCCACCACGTCCGACATGATCAGGCTGGCGAGACGCGCCGGGGCGGCGGCCGCCCCCAGCCCCCCACCCTTCAAGGCGGAGAGGTGCCGCCGAACGGTGTTGACCTCCGTGATGGGGGCGCCACTCCGGAGGAGGGCCCGGCTTACGGCTTGGAGATCGTCGAGGCTCAGCCCGGGCAACGGCACCTCGGCGAGCGCCGAGCCCCCTCCCGAGATGAGGACCAGCACCAGGTCGTCGGGCCCGGCCGACTCGGCGAGATCGAGGAGGTCGCGGCCGGCGCGCAGGCTGCCGTCATCGGGCAGGGGATGACCGCCGACAAGCACCTTCACCCCCGCCACCCCGGCCGCCGTGGGGGCGGCAACGGCCCCGGTGATCGGCAACCCGCGCAGTACGTCGACGGCGGTTCGAGCCATGGGGACGGCCGCCTTGCCGAGAGCCAGCAGGATGACCTTGCCGCGGGGCTCGGGAACCTCGTGGCCGCCGATCCAGAGCATCCCCTGCATTCGGGCCAGGTGGCGGCGCACCGCCACCTCCGGGCCGACGGCAGCGACGGCCGCGTCGAGCACCCGCAGCACGACCGAGCGGCGCTCCGGATCATTGGCGAGCACACTCGGATCAAGGGGCATTCCCTGCTCATTCCGTCGACCGAACGACTCCGCACCCGGCGCAGCGAACCGGTCCCCAGCGTACGGTCTTAGCCACCCCGGCCGCCTCCGGCGGTCAGACGGGTGTCACAAACCCACCACCGGCACCGGCACCCCGGTCCGAATGCCCCTGCCCCGTCCCTGGTTGGTGCGCAACCCTGGTCTGTGGAGGTGATCGCCCATGATGGACAAGGCGGCGGATCTCGCCGGACCGGGAATCGGCACCTACGCCGAGGTGGACCAGGCCCTGCCCAAGGGGTACCACTCGGCGCTGACACCGATGGAGACCATGAAGGCGCTATTCGCCGTCAAGGACTTCATCGAGGATGGGTTGTGCCGTGAGCTGAACCTGCAGATGGTGCAGGTGCCGCTGATCGTCACCCGGCAGAGTGGCATCAATGACATGCTGGACCGTGACGGGTCACGCACCCCCGTCGAGTTCCCCTGCGGCCTGGGCATCGACCCGCGTCTCGACGCCCAGGTGGTGCAGGCGGCCACCAAGTGGAAGCGGACCGCCCTGGCCCAGTTCGATTGCCGCATCGGCGAGGGCATCTGCACCGACATGCGGGCGATCCGCAAGGACTACTTCCTCGACCACGATCACAGCGCCTACGTCGACCAATGGGACTGGGAGCGGGTGATCACATCGAAGGACCGCACCCTGAGCTTCCTCCGCGACGTGGTCGGGCGCATCTGGAAGGTGATCCACGGCGCCGGCGTCATGGCTGCAGAGGCATACCCACAGCTGGCGAGTGGGTTCCCGGAGATCCCCGAGACCCTCGAGTTCATCCACGCCGAGGACATCCTCGAGATGTACCCGGACCTGCCCCGCAAAGAGCGGGAGACCCGCCTGCTCCAGGAGTTCGCTCCGGCGGTGTTCATCGTCGGGATCGGCTATCCGCTCGCCGACGGCTATCCCCACGAGCTGCGGGCCGCCGACTACGACGATTGGATCACCGCCACCACCGCCGACCCCGCCAAGCCCCGGCATGGTCTCAATGGCGACATCCTGGCGTGGAACCCGGTGACCCGCCGCCGCCACGAGCTCTCGTCGATGGGCATCCGGGTCACCAAGGAGTCCCTCGTCGCCCAAATGGAGGCGGCCGGCCAGACCGACAACCTCGCCCTCCCCTACCACCAGGCGATCCTCCACGACCGGATCCCGCTCAGCATCGGAGGCGGCATCGGCCAGTCACGCACCTACATGTACCTGCTGCGCAAGGCCCACCTCGGCGAGGTGAGCGTCACGGTGTGGCCGGAGGAG
>JAZDHM010000036.1:0-2152 GCA_043805935.1 Actinomycetota bacterium | reverse complement strand
GCCCGGCCGTCTTCCGGGCTCAGCTCCATGATCAGGGTCTTACGCGTCGGCTCTCCGAACTCCTTCAACCCCCGCACCACGAAGGCGACCACCAGCCATCCGAACGACCGGCTCACCATGAGCACGAGGGGGAACGCGGTGAAGAACACGAAGGTCGCCACGACGAACGGCTTCTTCTCCAACCGGTCGGCGAAGGCGGCCACCGGCAGGTAGATCAGTACCGCCGTGGCCATCTCGATGGCGGTGAGCAGTCCGAACTGGACGGCGGTGACCGGCGACTCGATCGTCTTGATCGCCCACACCACGACGAAGGCGTAGGGAATCTGTTCGCAGAACCGGATGAGGATGTCGGACACCAGCAGGTTTCGCATGGCCGGGCTCATCCTTCGCAGGAGCGCTGTCGGGTGGAAGCCCTCGGGCACCGGCCTCCGCCGCGGCGGGTCGGCGGGGATCATCCGCTGCTGCATCCAGAGGCCCAGGATCCCCAGCGCCAACGCCACGACGAAGGCGATGCGCACGCCGTCCCGCTCGCCCCAGACGCCGATGAAGATCCCACCCAGGACTGGACCGAGGGCCATCGGGATCCGGCGCACCAGCGAGTGCATCGTCACCCCCATCGTGCGCTTGCCGTCGGGCAGCACCCGGTACATCAGGCTGAGGGTGGCGGGCAGAGAGATGGCCGACCAGGAGATGAAGAGCACCGCGCCGCCCAGCACCGCCGGCCACGCCGGGATGACGATCACGATGGCGTACCCGGCCATCGCCACCAGGTTGAACACGATGAGCGATCGCTTCGCCCCGATCCGTTCCGCCAGGTACCCGCCGGGGAAGGAGTAGAGGGCGGAGAGCACGTTGTCCATCGCCTGGAGCAGGCCGATGAGCAGCGCCCCGCCGCCGAGGGCGAGGAGGTAGATGGGGAGGAACCGCTCCGCCAGCCGCTCGCCCATGCCGACCAGCACCACCACGCCGAGGACGCCGACGGTGCTGCGCTGCAGGCCGAGGAACCTCCCGACCCGGGCGGCGAGGGAGGCGGCGGGTTCGGTCACCGCGTGCCGGCGACGTCAAGACGGCACCAGGCGTACAGCGCGTCGTACACGTCGAACTGCCGTTCGAGGTTCTCGAGATCGTCGGGATGGCGGAGCGAATAGCCGACCGCGATCGCCTCGAGCCCGGCGGCGAGCGCGTCGGCGGCGAGCCGGCCGGTGTCGGCGGCGTTGACGATCCGGGCCATGCGGAGGAGGGCGGGGTCCTTCAGGCCGTACTCCTCGATCAGCAAGTCGAACGTGCACAGGTCACCGCGATGGTTCAGGGCCACGCCCGGAGTGTCGAACGGGATGGCGTCTTCCTCCTCGGCGATCGTGGCCACCTGGCTCGGGGCGACGAAGAGGAACTCAGCCTCGGAGTCGATGAAACGCGAGATCAGCCATGGACAGGCGACCCGGTCGACGTGGACGTGACTGCGAGTGACCCACCTCACGGACGGCCTCCCGTCGGGCATCGTGGAGATTCGAGCCTTCTCCGCTCCGAGGGAGGCAGCGTAGTGGTCGCACCCAGGCAGCCTCGACGAGGGAATGCTCGATCAGAGGGCGCGGAAGGCCGCCGCGTGGCGCGCCGGAACCCTCGCCTTGAGCCGGGTCCCCTCCGGCCCGTGCTCCTCGGAGATGATCTCGCCCACCCGGTGCGCCAGTGACACCAGGTCCCCCCGGTCGAAGGGAATCGTGACGTCGAGGTCGGCCCACAGCGGCGCGAGGCGGGTCTCGATCGCTTCGAGCAACCCGTCGATCCCCAACCCGGTGGTCGCCGAAACCGTCACCGCTCCGGGATGGAATGCCAGCAGCCGTTCCACGACGACCGGTGGGGCGGCGTCGATCTTGTTGATGACGAGGAGCTCGGGAAGCTCATGAGCGCCGATCTCCAGGAGCGTGGCGCGCACCGCGGTCAGCTGGCGCTCGGGATCGTCGGCCGCGGCGTCGACGACGTGGAGGAGGAGGTCGGTGTCGACCGCCTCCTCGAGTGTCGAGCGGAACGCCTCGACGAGGGTGTGGGGGAGGTCGCGGACGAACCCGACCGTGTCGGAGATCAGCACCTCCCGCCCCGCGGGGAGGGGGAGACGCCGGACCGTGGCATCGAGCGTCGAGAAGAGGCGGTCCTC
>JAZDHM010000035.1:0-5760 GCA_043805935.1 Actinomycetota bacterium | reverse complement strand
CTCCTGGGAGACCTTCCGCACCACCACGACCCTGGAACGGTTCACCTCCGACGACTTCCCCGAGCGCATCGCCGAGCGGCGCGAGGCGGCTCACGAGAGCGTGCGACTGGCAAGGGCTGCGGGCGTGAAGATCGCCGCCGGCACCGACTTCGGGGGCGGGTCGCTGCGCGCCAACCAGATGCCGTGGGAGATCGCCGAGATGGTCCGGGCAGGTATGGAGCCATGGGAGGCACTGGCCTCGGCGACCTGGCTGGGCGGGGAACTGCTCGGCGAGGCCGATGCCGGGACGATCCGCCAGGGCGGGCCGGCCGACTTTTTCCTGGTCCACGGCAACCCGCTCGATGACCCCGCCGCTCTGTGGCGGGTGTGGCACGTCGCCTAGGAGAGCGTGCCACCAGGACCGCACACCCAGATCCCCGGGGCTAGCTTCACCGCCCGGAGGTGACGCCAATGAGCACACCGCACGAGTTGCGGACGGTGATCTCGGTGGACGACTTCGAGAGCGCGCTCCGC
Organism: Actinomycetota bacterium; assembly: GCA_043805935.1. Lineage (GTDB taxonomy): Bacteria > Actinomycetota > Acidimicrobiia > Spongiisociales > UBA11373 > RBG-16-68-21. Next base: position 5,247 of record JAZDHM010000035.1, on the reverse strand, counting down.
TTCTACCGCGACATCATCGGGATGCCGGTCATGGACGAGTGGGACACCGAGATGGGACACGGCATCCTCCTTGCCGCGGGGACAGCCACGCTGGAGATCTTCGACCGTGCCCAGCAGCGTTCCATCGACATGCTCGAGGCGGGGCGTCCGGTGTCGGGCGAAGTCCGACTCGCCATCCGTGTGGATGACGTCGACGAAACATTCCACCGCGCCGTCGTCGCCGGGGCGCCGCTCATGTCCCACCCAATCGTCGCCCCGTGGGGTGACCGGATCGCCCGCCTGCAGACACCCCACGGCATGCAACTCACGCTGTTCGGGTCAGTGGTGGCCCCCGGTCGGTGAACTCGGCCAGTTGACCATCGGGCTGGCCGGCGCGATATCGGCCCCGCCGGCGACGCGTCTGCGTGCAATCACCGCAGCGCCGCCGGGGCCCCGACTGGGACCATCGGTCGACGCGGGGCGACCCGGGTCGCTCGGTACGGCTCACCGACCGCAGGCCGGAGGTCCGCCTCACCCTGGTTGGGCCACGCCGCCGCCGCCCGCTCCGCCAATGCGGTGATGGTCAACGACGGATTCGACCCGAGGTTGGCCGGAACCACCGACCCGTCGACGATCGAGATCGTCGGATGCCCGAACATGCGGTGATACGGATCGACCACACCCCGGTCTGGGGAGGCGGCGATGCAGGCGCCGCCGATCAGGTGGGCAGTCATCGGGACCCCGAAGAGCGACTCGTTGATGCTCGCCATCGGGTCGCCGTCCATGGCTTCCGCCGCCACCCGGGCGGCCTCGTGCGCCACCGGGAGCCAGCGGGGGTTGGGGGTCCCGTGACCGGCGCCGGCACGGACCCTTCGCCCCGTTAGGCCCGGCCCCAATCGCAGGCGGACACTGTTGTCCTCGCTCTGCATCACCAGAACGATGAACCCGCGCTCCGACCAGTGCCGCACCGAGAGCGACCGGAGCCAGGCCAGGGGCGAGCGAACCACCCGGCCCAGGTAGCGCACGGGCTGGAGCCGGCCGCCGGGGACGAGGATCGTGGAGAGCAGGCCCATCGAGTTGCTGCCCGCCGGATACCGGACGGGCTCGATGCGGGTACGCGGGTCGGGGCCGATCGACGAGGTGATGGCGACCCCGTGCGAGTAGTCGACGCCCCGCCTGCGGGCGATCGCCCCGGTCAGCGACTCGGAGTTGGTGCGCACCAGGTCACCGAGCCCTTCCGACATCCCTGGGAGCCGGCCTTGGGCACGCAACCGGAGCAACAACCGGGTGGTTCCCAACCCTCCGGCAGCGAATACGACCCGGTCGGCGGTGAACGACCGGACACGCTTGCGCAACCACGCCCCGGGGTGCACGGTGACCACCCGCCATCCGTCATCCTCGGGGACCAGGTCGACCACCTCCCGCTCGGCCAGCACCCGGGCACCGCCCCGTTCGGCGAGGTGGAGGTAGGTGCGGTCCACGGTGTTCTTGGCCTCGTGCCGGCAGCCCACCATGCACCCGCCGCACTCGATGCACCCGACACATCCCGGGCCGATCCCACCGAAGAATGGATCGGCGGCCGCGACCCCGGCCTCACCCCGGTAGACCCCGACGTCGACCGGGTGGTGTGTGGCTTCCACCCCGAAGTGCCGGGCGATGGCACCGACCACGTGATCGGCGGCGGTGTCGCCGTTGGCGGGCACCACACCGAGCATCCGGCGAGCCTGGTCGTACCAGGGTGCGAGCTCGGCCTTCCAATCGGTGATGCCGGCCCACTGTCGATCAGAAAAGAACTCGTCGTGCGGCTCGATCAGGGTGTTGGCGTAGACGAGCGACCCGCCGCCGACGCCGGCCCCGGAGAGCGCCACCACCTGCCCGATGAAGTCGAGGCGTTGGATGCCGCGCATCCCGAGACGGGGAAACCACAGATAGCGACGGAGGTTCCAGGTGGTCTTGGGAAAGTCCTCGGGCCCGAAGCGGCGGCCCGCCTCGAGGACCAGCACCCTGTAGCCCTTCTCGGTGAGACGAAGGGCGGTGACGCTCCCGCCGAAGCCGCTCCCGATGATGATGACGTCGGCGTCGTGTTCAGCGGTCACGGGGTCGAGCGTAGATCTGACGACCTTCCCGGGCCTAGAGCCGCGCTGCCCTCTGCCTACGTCAACAGGTTGGAGGCGAACCCGAAGAGCAGCGCCACCCAGAACGCCCCGGCGATCGTGAGGACCCAGGCGACCACGACCCGAACCGTGCGCTTCGACATCAGATCGCCGGGAACTCGACATTGGTGAAGAACCAGAACGAGCTGGTGAGCCAGATCACCACCAGCCCGGTGAACACCGCCCCGGCAACGACGGGGAGTGCCCAGCCGGGGAGGTTGCGTGAGCGCACGGTCAGCACCTTGGCGGCGAAGACGCCGTAGAAGAAGCACCCGACGATCGAGTGGACCAGCACCCGGGTTCCCGAGTCGGCGTTGAAGCCGAGGGCCCACAGGCAGTGATACGACACCGGGAGGGTGAACAGGAAGGCGAGCGTCCCGCTGATGCGGTGGGCCGATCCCAGCCATCCAGGCGCCGGCGTCGACCCGAGTCTTCCGTAGATGCGCAGCCCCGATCCCAGCTGGAAGAGGGCACACGCGAAGGCGACGGTGGCGAGCCAGACCTTGAGGTGGATCCCCTTGCTGAAGAACAGGGTGACCAGCGACCGCCCGGTGGGATCGTGGACGTTGCCGTAGACGCCGAGGGCGACCGCCACGGCGGCGAAAACGAGCAGGATCAGCAGCAACCTGCGGCTGACCGATGCGCTCGGTCGTTCGGCGATGGCGACGACGACGGACCCCCTCTCCGGCAGAGAAACAAGTTAGCGATTCCCGAGCAGGCGCGAACGGGTCAGCGGACCGGGACCTGAATCTCGGTGAGGAAGTCGGCGACGTCACCGGCGAGCAGAACCTCGGGCACGCGGAGGGTGGGATCGGCGCCGAAGAGCGGACGATGCCCGGTGGACGAGGCGCCCGCGCCGGCCGGAGCAACCAGTCGGTCGTAGTGGCGGAGCGCTTTGGCGGTGACACCGCCGAAGCGGGCCAACGCTCCGATCGAGAACATGAAGCCAACCTCGCCAGCTGGGGATGGTCGGTGCCACCTACTGACACAAGTAGTGGTCGAAGGGGAACACACTTAGTGGTTTGAGACCACCAAGAGCATCCGGTAGTCTGCTCTCCGTGGGAGAAGCAGGGCCGCGGCTCGTGACGGCCCATCAACGCGTGCGCCGACTTACCTGGTCGCGGCGCGCCACCATCGGCCTGGTCGCTCTTCTCATCGCCGGCCTGGTGGTCCCCCCCACCCGGGCTCCCGCCGCCGATGGGTCGTCGGCGATGGTTGACGTCGCCGTTGTCCGTTCGGCCGATGACGCCGAGGAGCTGGCCTCGGGCTACCTGGACACCACCTCGTCGGACCTGGAACTCGCCGTCGAGAGAGTCCCGCAGACCATCGGGTTGCGGTTCGTCGGCCTCCCCATCCCACCCAACGCCACGATCACCGCGGCGTGGATCCAATTCACCGTCGATGAAGTCTCCACCGGCCCGGCATCGCTGACCATCCGAGCCCACGACACCGCCAACCCCGCCGCCTTCTCGGGAACCCGCGGGATCACCTCCCGAGCCACCACCGCCGCCAGCGTCGCCTGGACGCCTGCGCCGTGGCCCACCGTCGGAGCCGCCGCCACCGACCAGCGCACCCCCGACCTCAGCCCCGTCCTTCAGGCAATCATCAACCGGCCCGACTGGACCACCGGCAACCCCCTCGCCCTGATCCTCAGCGGCACCGGAACCCGCACCGCCGAATCATTCAACGGCACCGCCGCCCCCGTCCTCCACCTCCAATGGACCACCGGTACACCCACCACAACAACAACAACCACCACCACGGTCCCGACCACCACCACCACAACAACCATCCCAGCCAACCAACCTCCGAGTGTCGTCGCCTCGGCCTCCCCAACCGTCTCAGGCGGAACCTCGACACTCGAGGCGCAGGTGAGCGATGACGGCCTCCCCAATCCACCGGGCGCCACTTCGGTGCTCTGGGAGCAGATCGACGGACCGGCGACCGCGACCATCACCGACCCCCATTCAGCGGTTACGACGGCGGTGCTCCTGAGCGAGGGGGAATACCGGTTCAGCGCAACCGCCTCCGACGGCGAGTTGACGACCGTGAAGGTGGCGGTGGCGACCGTGTCCCCGGCCGCGGCTGGATCGACGAGGATCGCCGTGATCGGCGACTGGGGAGGACAGCCCGATCGGCAGTTGATGGTGCGAAACATGATCGACGCCTGGGGGCCGAGCGCCGTTGTGACGGTGGGGGACAACATCTACTGGAACGGTGGCTTCGACCAGGTCGTCGGCCAGTACTACCACCAGTACATCGGCGGATACACCGGGGCGTACGGAGCGGGGTCGCCGTTCAATCGGTTCTTCCCGGCGCTTGGCAACCACGACTACACCGACGGAGGGCTTGGCAACTACCTGGGGTTCTTCGATCTTCCCGGCCCAGGCGTCTCCACCACCGGGACATCGGGCAACGAGCGGTACTACGACGTCCGCCTCGGCGGGGTCCACATCTTCGTCGTCAACAGCAATCCCGAGGAGCCGAATGGCCTCACCCCGACCAGCACTCAGGGGCAGTGGCTACAGGCTGCCCTTCAGGGCTCGGATGCGGAGTGGAAGCTCGTCGTGTTCCACCACCCCCCCTACTCCTCGATGCCGGGGAAGACCTCGAGCTGGATGGACTGGCCGTTCCGGGAGTGGGGAGCCGATCTGGTGCTCAGCGGCCACGCCCACGTGTACGAGCGCTTGCGGGCCGACGGCCTCGATTACGTGATCACGGGCCTGGGTGTGAACAACACCCCCCTCGACAACCCAACGATCCCAGAGAGCCAAGCGTTCTGGAGTGAAGACGCCCCGGGGGCGCTGTTCATCGTTGCCTGCCCGGGTGCGCTCCACCTGGACTTTCGGCCCGTCGGCTACGGGATCGTCGACAGCTACACCATCGGCTCCGGGTCGTGTCCCTAGCGCCCCAGAGGTGAAGCAGGCTCGGCATGGCGGGACGAGGCGAACGGATAGTGGGATGGGGGCCGACTCGTCCCAGAGGATGAACGGGTTCGCGGGCCTCAGCGGCCAACGACCGCGGGGCCATCACCGTGCTCGTCGAGCCACTCGAGCATGGCCGTGACGCTGGCGGTGGCGAGGGCGATGCTGGTGTCGGCCGCGCCGTAGTAGAG
>JAZDHM010000034.1:0-2819 GCA_043805935.1 Actinomycetota bacterium | reverse complement strand
CCACGCCCTGTTGGAGGAAGCCATCGATCGGGCGCTGCTCCCCTCATGGGGCGACGTCAACCGCACCCTCGAGGATCAGTCCGCCAGCCTGGTCGAAGGGCTGACCGCCGCCGGGTGGCGCAAGGCGTGCGCCGAGTCGCTTGTGGAGTACGCCCACAAGTTCTCCGCCTCCCGCCGCGAGCGCAAGCGCGACGAGGAGAAGAAGCCGACCTGGTACTCGTAACCGTCTGCTGCCTCTGATGTGAGCGCCGTGGCCGAGGGGATGGTCATGTCGAGCTTCGGATGCGGAGCCCCTGGCCCGTGTCTTATCGGCGAAGTAGGAGCAACAACTCGATCACCTCGGCTCCCTCCGTCTGCCTCCAGTGCAGGCTGAGGTCGTTGCCCTGACAGTGGAGAGCGACCAGCCAAGAAGATCCGAGCTCTCCCAGGACTCGGTTCTGCCGCGCCCAGGCGTTTTCCGATTGGGCCAGCACGCGTCGGATGGCGTCGTCGACGCACTCCGCCGTGGAGTCGTCGAGCATCCGGTAGGCCTCGAGGAACTCCGGAGTCGCGACGAATTGCATTTGTGTCATTCTACCACTCTTCCCAATATGGGTTAAGTGGGTATTGACCATTTCACCCAGAGTGGGTATCATGCTGCCTGAGGAGAGGAGTGATGCTGAGATGACTCCGAACGCGGAACACCGTCGCGCCATTCTGGAAGTGGACGATCGGGGACGGGTCTCGTTGGCCAAGCTCGGCTTTCGATCGATGCAAGTCGTCGCCGATTCCACGAGCGACGGCGGCTTGATTCTCCATCCAGCCGTGGCGATGACGCCAGCGGAAGCTGCCCACTATCAGAATCCGGATGCGATCAGACTCCTCGACAAGGCGATGGCCTCCGCGTCCGAGGGTCGTCTACAGAAGTTCGAGCTTCGATCCGACGCCCGGCGCGCGTAGGAGCAGCGACGGGTTCTCGAATCTCGGCACCGGGCGTTGACCGCAAGCGCCCGTCTCAGTACAGATGACATTGCCGCCCTGGCCTCGGCGGGCGGCGGTCTGACACCCAAGGGTCACGAACCTGACGGGATGCGCACGACCTACTGGTCGGCTCGGGTGATCTCGGGTGGGAGCCCCATGCCTTCGAGGCAGGCTTCGGCCACGGCGTCGACCGGCTCCTCCGTCCCGGGCACCTCGAGGTAGAACAGCCCGACATCGAACCCGATGGTGTCGTAGCCGTGTTCGGTCACGCACCGGGCGACTGCGGCCCAGGCTTCGGCCCAGTCGACTTGGTCGGGGCTGACCCCGGTGTAGTCGCCGTATCCGGTTATGGGTCCGCCGGGTGGTGGGTCACGCGGGGTGCGGTCGCCGCGGGCGATCTCGACACCGGAGGCGTCGAGCACCACTAGCGACACCGTGCCGGTCTCGGCGGCGTGCCTGAAGGCGACCACCCCGGACTGCGGCCGTTGCCACGCCTGCGCGGTTCCGTCGACGGTGAGCACCGCCACGGATGCTTCGGCGGGGAGACCGGCCCAGGCGTACACCCCCAGTGCCTCCATGCCGCCCCACAGCGCGGTTACCGCCGGTGCGGGGGCGGAGGTGAAACAGTCGGTGCTCGCCTGTGACGGGAGTTCCCGTATCCCGAACAGGTAGTAGCACTCGCCGGCTTGGCCGGTGTCGGGGTCGTTGGGGAACCCGTTGATGCCCCTGGCTTCGAAGATCCGGTAGTCGCTCGCGGGGACCTCCCCGACCGCGGTCAGGGTCGGATCGGGGAACTCACCACCGGAACCCGCTGACGACGTCAGGTGGTCGAGGTTCTCGAGAAACCCACTCTCGTCGAGACCCACGGACTGGATGGGCTCCAATGCGGACTCGGGTCCGCTCGAAGACGGGGGCGTGACGGGCTCGGGGCCGGGGACCGGCGTGTAAATCGCCGGCGTATCCGCGATGAGCACTGGTTCCGTGAGCGTCGTGGCGCCGGGCGTGGTCGTGGAAAACCCGTCACTCGACGCGACCGTCGTCGTGGTCTCTCCATCACCCAGCGAGCGCACGACGACCACAACCCCGGCACCCACGGCGGCAATCACCACGGCCGCGGCCAGCAGGAGCCGCCCGCGGCGCCGCGGCTCTTCTACCGGGGACCTGAGCAGGGCGCCAAGACCGTCAGGATCGTCCGGCATGCGACGAGTGTACGGACGGCAGCACGATGTCAGGACCGCCCTTCCGGGAGGAGAGACAGCGCACCCAACTCATCGTCCAGGGACGAACGCTCAGCCGCCTCGACTCCCCCACCACTCGTCCAGGAGCGCGTACGCCTCCTCCTCGGTGTAGGGCCCCTCGTCGAGGCGGTGCTCCAGGAGCATCTCCATCGCCTCCCCCACCACCGGCCCGGGGGCGATCCCGAGGTGTGCCATCACCTGGTGTCCGTCGATCGGCGGCCGGATCGATTCCAGCTCCTCGCGCTGGGCGAGGTCGGCGATCCGCTCCTCCAATTCGTCGATACCGCGCTGGATGGCGCGGGCACGCTTGTCGTTGGCGGTGGTGACGTCGCGCCGGACCAGGACGTTGAGGCGATCGAGCAGCGGCCCGGCGTCGCGGACGTAGCGCCGGACCGCCCGGTCGGTCCATCCCATCTTGAAGGTGTGGGCCCGCATGTGGAGGTACACCAGGTTGGAGACGTCGTCGACGTCGTCCTTGGAGTAGCGCAGCTCGCGCATCCGGGCGCGGGTCAGGCGGGCGCCCACCACCTCGTGATGATGGAAGGTCACGCCACCGCGATCGATCGCCTTCGTCTCCGGTTTTCCCACGTCGTGGAACAAGGCGGCGAGACGAGTGATCCG
>JAZDHM010000033.1:0-2313 GCA_043805935.1 Actinomycetota bacterium | reverse complement strand
CGCCCGACGCGCCATGGTCGACGTGTTCGGGATCCTCGGGGGCGACCACCCGCTGACCGCCACCTACCGGCGAGCCCTGGCCAACGCGTTGTTCTGAGGCGAGCACAGCTCGCCTCAGAACCGTCACCCGTCGCCCGCCTTCCGCCGCCCGCTGCCCGCTGCCCGCTGCCCGCAAGAGCAGCGTCCAACGGGTTTCGCCCATCGCTTGTCGCTCATCGCGACTGTCGAAGACCGAAGGTCGAACGTCGAATCGCGTACTCCCTAGATCCCCAGCAGGCTCTCCAACCCCACCGTCACCGGGTCGGGCAGCGACTGGACTCCCCGGATCGCCAGCAGCACCCCCGGCATGAACGACTCGCGGTCGAGCGTGTCGTGACGGATGGTGAGCGTCTCTCCCGGTGTACCGAAGATGACGTCCTGGCGAGCGAGCAGCCCGGGAAGGCGCACGGAGTGGATTCTGGCGCCGGTGTCCGCCCCCCGGGCTCCCGGCACGAGCTCCTCGGACTCGACGGCACGATCCTGACGCCCGCCGGCGGCAGCGATCATCTCCGCGGTCGTCAGGGCCGTCCCCGACGGGGCATCGGCCTTGCGGTCGTGGTGCATCTCGATGATCTCCGAGGCGGAGAAGTGGGGTGCCGCCAACTCGGCGAAACGCATCATCAGCACCGCAGCGATCGAGAAATTGGGCACGAGAAGGCACCGGGATGGGCCGTCGGTCCAAAACGAGCGCACCAGATCGACCTTCGCTCGATCGAACCCTGACGTGCCGACCACCGCCGACACCCCGAGACCATGCCAGCCGGCCAGGTTGTCCACGACCACACCCGGCGCGGTGAACTCGACCACGACCTGTGCTGTCGAGGCGGCGGCCGCCCGATCCGCCGACACCCGGATCCCGGCGATCGTCTCCCCAGCGTGTCCCGGGTCGTAGCCACCAACGAGTTCAACGCCCTCGGCCTCCGCCACCGTCTTCATCGCCAAGCGGCCCATGCGGCCGGCGGCACCGGAGACGGCGACCCGGATCATGCGACGAACCGCTCCAGGTCGGAGGAATCGAAGGGCCCGACGGCGCCGAGCACGAATGGCCCAGAGAACACGTCCTTGGCAACGGCGTGAACGTCGTCGAGGGTGACGGTTTCGATGGCGGCGACCGTCTCGTCGAGGCTGAGGTGCTGGACGTCGGTCAACTCGTGACGCCCGAGACGCGACATGCGGCTGTTGGTGTCCTCCATCGACAGGGCGAGCGAGCCCTTCATGTTCCCCTTCGCCCTCTCGAGCTCCTCCGCGGTGATCCCCCACTCGACGACCTGCTGCAGTTCGGCGCGCACCAACTCGAGCACCTCGCCGGTCTGCTTGGGCGTCGTCCCGACGTAGACCCCATATGCGCCCGAGTCGGCGTAGGGCATCCGGAACGAGTACACCGCGTAGGCCAGGCCGCGTTCTTCGCGAACCTCGCGAAATAGGCGACTGGACATCCCCCCGCCCACGACGTGGTTGAGGATGCCGAACGAGAACCGGCGATCGTCTCCCCGGGTGAGCGCCTCGCCGCCGATCACGAGGTGCGCCTGCTCGGTGTCGCGGTTGACCACGCACACCGCCGCCCGAATCTCGGGTGTACGGAAGTCGTGATCACCCGCCAACCCGCTCCAGCCGCCGAATCGATCGGCAACCAGCTCGATGAGGTCGTCGTGATCGAGATAGCCGGCGGCGGCGACGACGACCGACGACGGGTGATAGCGACGTGCCCAGTAGCCCCTGATCGCGTCCCGGCTCATGCCGGTGATCGACTCCTTGGTCCCGAGGACCGGCTTGGCCAGCACGTGCCCGTCCCACAGGGCATGGGCGAACTCGTCGTGGGCGACGTCGGCCGGGTCGTCCTCGTTCATGTTGATCTCCTCGAGGACCACGTTCGCCTCCGAAGCGATCTCCTCCGGTCGGAACGCAGGGCGCTGGATCATCTCGGAGAGCAGCCCGAGGCCCATCGGAAGGTCCTCGTCGCGCATCTGCGCCCAGAAGCACGTGTATTCCTTGGAGGTGAAGGCGTTGGAGCGGGCGCCGACAGCGTCGAACGCCTCGGCGATCTCCCTCGCCCCGAGAAGCTCGGTGCCCTTGAAGAGCAGGTGCTCGAGGAAGTGCGAGCAGCCGGCCTCGGGCTCGTCCTCGTCCCGGGAGCCGGTGTCCACCCAACACCCCACCGCCACCGAGCGGATCGACGGCATGGACTCGGTGATCACCCTGAGGCCGTTGGGGAGCGTGGAGAGCTGGTGATCCATGGGTGGGGGGATGGTAACCAGCAACCAGTCGCCAGCTTCC
>JAZDHM010000032.1:0-5381 GCA_043805935.1 Actinomycetota bacterium | reverse complement strand
GTTGACCTCCACGAGCGACCCGTTGGCACTCCCGCCAAATCCGGCCTGGGCCACCGCGGTGACCAGCATCGGGTAGGCCAGTCCGGTCAGCACCGTGAATACCAGCACCATGCCGAGGGCAGGAAGCAGTTGGCGTCGCATCAGTTGACTCCCAATCCGTGGATCAGCAAATCGATGAGCTTGATTCCAACAAACGGGGCGATCAGGCCGCCGAGGGCATAGATCCCCAGGTTCCGCCGCAGCATCACCACCGCGCTCTCCGCCCGGAACTTCACGCCGCGCAGCGACAGCGGGATCAGGATCACGATGATCAAGGCGTTGAAGATGACCGCGGACAGGATCGCGGAGCGCGGTGTGGCCAGGCCCATGACGTTGAGACTGTCGAGCACCGGGAACACCCCCGAGAACATGGCGGGGATGATGGCGAAGTACTTGGCCACGTCGTTGGCGATCGAGAAGGTGGTGAGAGCGCCTCGGGTGATGAGGAGCTGCTTGCCGATCTCCACGATCTCGATGAGCTTGGTCGGGTTGGAGTCGAGGTCCACCATGTTGCCCGCTTCCTTGGCGGCCTGAGTTCCGCTGTTCATGGCGACACCGACGTCGGCCTGGGCGAGGGCGGGCGCATCATTGGTTCCATCGCCGGTCATGGCGACCAGACGCCCACCCGCCTGCTCACGACGGATCAACGCCATCTTGTCCTCCGGTGTGGCTTCGGCGAGGAAGTCGTCGACACCGGCCTCGGTGGCGATGGCCCGAGCGGTGAGCGGATTGTCCCCAGTGATCATCACCGTCCGGATTCCCATCGCACGCAGCTGGGCGAACCGCGTGCGGATGCCTTCCTTCACCACGTCCTTGAGGTGGATCACACCCAGCACCTCGGTCCCCTCGGCGACGACGAGCGGCGTACCACCCCCCACGGCGACACCCTCGACCAACGGGTCGAGGGTGTCGGGAATCTGGCCTCCCCCCTCGGTCACCCAGCGCTTGACCGCATCGGCGGCACCCTTGCGCACCGAATGTCCGTCGAGGTCGACGCCGCTCATCCTGGTCCTGGCGCTGAACGCCACCAGTACCGCACGGGACAGATCGCGCTCGCGGAGATTGAACCGCTCCTTGGCCAGGACCACGATCGATCGGCCCTCGGGGGTCTCGTCGGCGAGGCTGGCCAACTGGGCGGCGGCCGCCAACCGTTCCTCCGCAACCCCAGGAAGGGGGAGGAACTCCGCCGCCTGCCGGTTGCCGAGGGTGATGGTTCCGGTCTTGTCGAGGAGGAGCGTCGAGCAGTCACCGGCCGCCTCCACCGCCCGTCCCGACAGGGCCAGCACGTTGTGCTGCACCAGGCGGTCCATTCCGGCGATCCCGATGGCGGAGAGCAGGGCGCCGATGGTGGTCGGGATCAGACAGACCAGCAGTGCCACCAGGACGATGACCTCCTGCTCCGCCCCGGAGTAGACCGCGAACGGCTGCAGGGTGACGGTGGCGATCAGGAAGATCACGGTGAGTGCCGCCAGCAGGATGTTGAGGGCGATCTCGTTGGGCGTCTTCTGCCGGCTCGCCCCCTCGACCAGGGCAATCATCCGGTCGAGGAAGGTCTCGCCCGCCCGGGCGGTGATCCGCACCACGATCTGGTCGGACAGGACCCGGGTGCCTCCGGTCACGGCGGACCGGTCACCACCGGCCTCACGGATCACGGGGGCGGACTCCCCGGTGATCGCCGACTCGTCCACCGAGGCGATGCCCTCGATGACTTCCCCGTCGGACGGGATGATCTCCCCGGCCGACACCACCACCACGTCGCCGACGTTCAGCGCCGACGACACGACCAACTCCATGCGTCCGTCGAGCCCCCGGCGGTTGGCCATCGTGGCGGACCGGGTCTTGCGCAGGGCGTCGGCCTGTGCCTTGCCCCTGCCCTCGGCCATCGCCGTGGCGAAGTTGGCGAACAACACCGTGAACCACAGCCAGAGAGCGACGAGCCCGGCGAAGACGTTCTGCTGCACAGTCGCCGATCCAAAGTCCCTGAAGAAGATGACCGTGGTCAGCACGCTGCCGACGAGGACGACGAACATCACCGGGTTGCGGGCCTGCACCCGGGGGTGGAGCTTGCGGAGGCTGTCGATGGCGGCCGGTCCCGCGATCGATCGGTCGAACAGTGAGCGCTTGGCGACGCGCGCCGTCGAGCGATGTGCGGGTGCGGTGGTCTGGGGCTGCATCTTCATGCTCCTACAGGGAGAGGTGCTCGATGATCGGACCGAGCGCCAACGCGGGGAAGAAGGTGAGTGCGGTGACGACCACCACCACACCGATGACGAGGCCGACGAACAGTGGCGTGTGCGTGGGGAAAGTCCCGGGCGTGGGCGGGGAGACCTGCTTGTGGGCCATCGAACCGGCGATGCCGAGCACCGGGATGATGCAGAAGAACCGGCCGACCAGCATCGACAACCCGATCGTGGTGTCGTACCACTGCGTCGAGGCGGTGATGCCGGCGAACGCCGAGCCGTTGTTGTTGGCGCCGGAGGTAAAGGCGTACAGAATCTCGGTGAGGCCATGGGGGCCCGGATTGGCCCGTGACGAGAGTGCGCTCCCGATGAGCACCGATGCCGCGGTGAACCCGAGGACCACCACCGGCATCGCTAGAACGTAGAGGGAGACCATCTTCATCTCGGCCGCCTGGATCTTCTTTCCGAGGTACTCCGGGGTTCTCCCGACCATGAGCCCGGCGATGAACACGGAGAGGATGGCGAAGACCAGCAGCCCGTTGAGCCCGACGCCGACGCCGCCGGGGCTCACCTCCCCGAACATCATGTGGGCCAGCGGGACCGACCCGCCGAGTGCCGTCATGCTGTCGTGCATGCAATCGACCGACCCGTTCGACGTCCCGGTGGTGCTGGCGGCCCACAAACCGCAGGCAGCGCTGCCGAAGCGAACCTCCTTGCCCTCCATGTATCCGCCGCCCTGGTCGGCAGTGACCGCCTGGGTGACCCCCATGGTGTCGAGCCGTGGATTGCCGCCGACCTCGAACTCCATGGCGGCCAGGGACATCCCGAGCCAGACGATGAACATGATGGTGAACACGGCCCACCCCTGACGCCGGTCCTTGACCATGCGGCCGAAAGTGAAGGCCAGGGCGAACGGGATGACGAGGATCGCCCAGTTCTCGAGGAAGTTGCTGAACGGGGTCGAGTTCTCGAACGGATGAGACGAGTTCATGTTGAAGAAGCCGCCGCCGTTGGTCCCCAGCTGCTTGATGGCGATCTGGCTGGCCACCGGCCCACCGGGGATCAGCTGAGAGGCGCCCTCGACGGTGTTGACCTGGGTGAAGCCGTGGAGGTTCTGGATCACACCCTGGCTGACCAGCACCAAGGCGAAGACGAATGACAGGGGAATCAGGATGCGCACGGTGGTCCGTGTCAGATCCACCCAGAAGTTGCCGAGGGTCTTCGCCCGCCGTCGGGCGAGCCCGCGGATGAGCGCCGCCATCACCGCCATGCCGGCGGCGGCGGACACGAAGTTCTGAACCGCCAGCCCCACCATCTGGGTGAGGTGGCTCATCGTCGCCTCGCCGGCGTACGACTGCCAGTTGGTGTTGGTCATGAAGCTGACGGCGGCGTTGAACGAGATGTGAGGCACGACTGCGGCCATGTCGGTCGGGTTGAACGGGAGCGACCCCTGGAGCCGCTGCAACCCGTAGAGCACCAGGAACGACAGGACGCTGAAGGCGAACACCGAGTAGGCGTATGCGGTCCAGCGCTGCTCACGCGACGGGTCGATCCGACACGCCCGGTAGATCAGCCGCTCGACGGGTCCGAAGAAGCGGTCACCCGGGGCCTTCTCGCCATCGCCATAGACCCGAGCCATGTAGCGGCCGAGCGGAATGGCCGTGGCCACGACCACGACGATCAGCACCAGTAGCTGGAGCCACGAGGAGATCGACATCAGAACTTATCCGGAAACAACAGGGCCAGGAACAGGTAGCCGGTGAGCAACACCGAGAGGATCAGGCTCACGACGTTGTCGGCACTCATGACGCCTGCTCCTCGCTGTCCGGGTCGGCCTCTTCGCCGGCTCGCACGATCCGGTCGAGACCACGCACGTATGCGACGCAGATCGCGAAGAACACCAGCACGATGCCGATGAACACGATGTCAGCCATGCCCGTGTCTCCTACCCTCGTCGTGCCACGCGGTCGGCGTAGCGCTTAGTTGTCTCATCGCTCTGCGGGCACGACATCAAACCCGCTTGGCGAGTTCCTTGCGGACGCTGCCCGGCGGATTGACCGGCTCCTTACGACCGGCGCGGTGACCGGTTCCTCGGCGTGGCGGTCCTCGGGAATCAGGACCGGAAGAACGATGAAGCCCGCCACCAGGAGGTAGAGGATCAGACCCACCACGGTGTCGTGACTCATAACGCCTCCTCCTCGCTGTCCGGGCCGGCCGCTTCGCCGGCTCGGACGATCCGGTCGAGGCCACGCACGGTCGGCGTGGCGCACCCGTCGTCTATCGCACCCGGCAGGCCGTTTCAACGGACTTGGCGAGTTCCTTGCGGCCCTGCCTGGCGGATTGACCGGCTCCTAACGACTGGCGATGGAGTCACTGATCAGCAACGCCGTAGACCCGCCGGAGCGGCGGGTATGGAGGGGGTCAGCGGTGTATCTGGAAGTCGGCTGCTCCGTCGACCTGCGCGTCGGCCACGTCAACGCCCTCCACCATGGCGGCCGCCGGACCCTCGCGGAGCCACGCCAGCATCGTCAACACCCGGCCATCGTCACCCTCGATGTGGGCCTCGACCGTGCCGTCGTCGCGGTTGCGTACCCAGCCAACGACCCCGATTCGCTGCGCTGCGCGCAGCGCCGACCAGCGGAAGTTGACGCCCTGAACGACCCCCCTGACGACGACGCGAACGGCTTTCACGATTCTCCATGTTCGTCCGCGTGCGGGATCTCGCGCGCCCGGAGGATCGAGTCTTCTCCGCCCACACCCCGCCCACGCAGTGGACCCGTCCGGGACCCCATCCCCACAGCCGCCGGGCATGAAGACCGGTCCCCAACCACACCCAGGATGCCGCAGACCCCGCCGAACAGGCGGGGTCTGGTGATCGCGTACAGGATCCAGCGCGCCCGGAGGGACTCGAACCCCCAACCTTCTGGTCCGTAGCCAGACGCTCTATCCAATTGGGCTACGGGCGCTCGGCGGCACAAGGTACTACCCGGCTCTCAGGACCGAAAGCCTCCGCACGTGACTCGTCACTTCGACTCGGTCAGCTCTCCTCGCTGGGCGAGCACCAACAGGTAGACCAGCGGAGGCACGAACAGCAGCGCTCCGATCCCCAGGCTGATCAGCATCGCTCGGAGGGTGGCGATGCTGCCCGAGCCGTCGGCGATC
>JAZDHM010000031.1:0-3209 GCA_043805935.1 Actinomycetota bacterium | reverse complement strand
ACACGGTGCCCGGCCCGACGCATGTCTCCCCACCTCACCGCATCGTGAGTCATCGGTATCCCTACGACCCGCGGTATCCGTACGAACCGCGTGGCCACGCCGGAGCCCGGGCGGCATGCGTCATCTTCGGTCTGCTCTCCGCCCTCCTGATCGGGGGGATCGTCTGGCTGACCGTCGGTCAGACCGAGGCGATTCTCGCCGCCGGGGCGATCGCCCTCGTCGCCCTCTACGGCGCCATCAGCGCGCCCCGCGGGCTGTCGATCTTCCTCTCCCTACTGCTCGTGGTCGTCTTCGCCGGGGGCGCGTGGTACGTGGCGCGCCAGGCCCTCGCCATCTACCGGGCGGTCAACAACACGGCCGGGGCGGTCGACCCGGCCGACCCGGCGGCTCTGGCCGCCGCCACTCGGACCATCGAAGACGCGGCGGGGTCGGCGGGATTCCGGGTGGAGATGGGCGAGGACGAGATCGGGGCCTACCTCCAAGACGGCCTGGCGCAGATCGCGAACAACCCGATCCGCAAGATCACCGTCGACGTGCGCGACGGTGTCGGGGACGACGCGGGCACGGTGTCCATTCAGGGCAGTTTCAAGAGCGGCGAACTCGGGTTCGAGGGGACGCTCTCCGCTGACGTCCAGGCAGGGGCGATCGAGGTCGAGGTCGTCGAACTCGAACTGGGCCCGCTGGACCTCCCCGGGATAGGACGCGGGGCGGTGGAAGACCTGCTCGCTGGCATCGCCGATCTCAACGAGGTGCTCGGTGGCCTCGATGCCGACGTCCAATCGATCACCATCGGTGACGATCGCATCATCGTCACCGGTACGCACCCTGCCGGTCAGCTGATCACCTCGACGGACCTGCTCCAAAGCCTTGCCGACCGCGCCGCCGCGGTAGGCACCGCCGTCGAACCGCCGCCGGAGCGCACACCGCCTGGCACCGTGAATGGAGTGTCGGCCCCCGGAACTCCGGTGTACGTCGCCCTCGGCGATTCACTGGCGGCCAACGTCGGTGTCGACGACGCCCGGCGCGGGTACGTGTCCCGTGTCCACGCCGCCCTCTCCCAGCGCGATGGGCAGGAGTACGGGCTGCGCAACTTCGGGATCTCTGGTGAGACCTCGGGGACGATGATCCGAACCGGCCAGCTCGACACGGCCCTCGCCTACATGAACACCGCCGACGTCGCCTACGTCACCATCGACATCGGGGCCAACGACCTGCTCGGTCACCTCGGTTCGGAAGACTGTTCGACCGACATCGACGCCCCGCCGTGCCAGCGGCGGCTCGACGCCGCCTTCACCTCGTACGAGGACAACCTCACGCAGATCCTCGATGCTCTGCTCGCCGCCGCCCCCGACGCCACGATCGTGTTCCTGGAGTCGTACAACCCGTTCAGCCTCGGCCTGGCCGGAGCGGTGACCTTCGAGGAGCGCAGCGACGAGATCCTCCAGTCCTTCAACGACCTCGCCGCCCGCATCGCCCGCCAGCGCGGGGTCGTGGTCGCCGATGGGTTCACCCCGATGCTGGGCACTACGGCCGCCACGACCCACATGCTGGACAACCCACCCGACATCCATCCGCGGCCGATCGGGTACGACGTGCTGGCGACGGCGATCCTCGACGCGCTCGGCTGACGATCCCGGGCGACGTGACGACCTGCCTTGGGACGGCGTCTACCGTGGCTCATGGTGAGGCTCCCCAGATGATCGTGCACCGCATGTCCGCCGCGTTGCTTGCCTTGGCGTTGATCGCCGGGGCCTGCGGCGATGACGGCGGGAACTTCTCCGAGGCGTTTCGCAGTAGCTTCATGCAAAGCTGCTCGGCCTCCGAGTCCGAGGCCTTCTGCTCCTGCTATCTCGACGAGCTGCAGCAGCGCTACACCCAGGACGAGATCTTCCGGGTGGTCATCGAGGGATCGGAGACTCCGCCCCAGGAGTTCATCGACGCCGGGTTGGCCTGCGCCACCGAGCTCGACGGGTAACCCTCCGACCGCCACCGCCACGGCACCGGCTGTCCATAGGTGAGCGCCGGAAATCGCGCTGTTGACACCGAGCCGGACCGCCCGGTACAACCCTGGCACCGGCCGTCACTTCCCTCGGCCGGACCCCTCTTCCCCGGGGCTCGACGGACCGGATGCGACTCCTTGCAGGATCACATCGCTGTAATTACAGTGACGGGTCCACCTCAAGAAATAGTGGTCCCGACTTCCCTCGACCACAACATCTTGTGGCCTGTGGACAACTTGGCTGACGCAAGCGACGCACACTTCTGCGTCGCCTGAGGAGACGGGAGGAATCCTCATGGGCGATGGGCTGCGGATCAATCGGTACTTCACCAGGCCCGGAGAGGATCCCCTCGACTCGGTCGCCTGGAGCACTCGCGACTCGCGCATCACCAACCCCGACGGCTCGGTGGTGTTCGAGATGCGCGACGCCGAAGTGCCGGGATCCTGGTCGCAGGTCGCCGCCGACATCATGGTGTCCAAGTACTTCCGCAAGGCCGGCGTCCCCCAGCAGGACGGCAACGGCGATTGGCTGGTCGACGACGACGGCCGACAGCTCCTCGGCCCCGAACGGAGCGCCCGTCAGGTGATCACCCGCCTCGCCTCGGCGTGGCGCACGTGGGGTGAGCACTACGGCTACTTCGCCACCGAGGCCGACGCCCAGGCGTTCGAGGACGAGCTGGTGCACATGCTGGTCCACCAGATCGCCGCCCCCAACAGCCCGCAGTGGTTCAACACGGGCCTCAACCACATGTATGGCCTCACCGGGCCGGCCCAGGGTTTCTGGTTCATCGATCAAGAGACCGGCGAGATGACACTCTCCGCCGACTCGTACACCCGCCCGGCGCCGCATGCGTGCTTCATCCAGTCGGTCGCGGATGACCTCGTGAACGAGGGCGGGATCATGGACCTGTGGACGCGCGAGGCGCGCCTGTTCAAGTTCGGGTCCGGCACCGGGACCAACTTCTCCAACCTGCGCGGCGAGAACGAGCCGCTCTCCGGCGGCGGGAAGTCCTCCGGGGTGATGTCGTTCCTCAAGATCGGCGACCGCGCCGCCGGGGCGATCAAGTCGGGTGGCACCACCCGGCGCGCCGCCAAGATGGTGATCCTCGACATCGACCACCCAGACATCGAGCAGTTCATCAATTGGAAGAAGATCGAAGAAGAGAAGGTCAGGACGCTCATCGCCGCCGGGTACCCCTCCGACTTCAAC
>JAZDHM010000030.1:0-2866 GCA_043805935.1 Actinomycetota bacterium | reverse complement strand
CCCAAGGAACCTCCACGGTGTGGTCCCCGCACTTCCCCAAACGAGGGCTTCCACCGCATCGGCACCTTGGGCCTTGCAGGGTCGAACCTACGGACGCGTCGGGGGAGCGTCAAGGACCCCGTTCACCGGTTCTTTTCGCGCTTCGGCGAACATAGATCGCGCTGCAAGGCCCGGCGCACACGCAACTGCGATCGTCGCGACGGGCTTGTCCACATATCCACGCCCGTCCACAGGGGCTTGTGCACAAGCAATGTCGACAAGTCGCGCCTAGCCATTTGTTTCGCGTTTGAACGCAATGGCGACGAGGGGCGGATACGCCACCTCGACGAGGTCGAAGACCTCGCCAAGGATCAGTTCGAGCTCCTCGCGGGTGACCTCCTCCACCGGAACGCGGGCACGCAGGAGGAGATCGCCTTCACCGTCGAGGGCAAAGTGGACTCGCCGCGTGCCGGCGTTGCGCGCCAGGGCCCGGCGGAACACCTCTTCGCGGTGAAAGGGCGGAGCCGCCAGGAGGTACGCCTCGACCGTGAGCGTTCGATCCCCCACCCCGAACCACACGGTGGTGAAGTCGCGCACCGTCTGGCGCATCCGCACTCCGCGGCGGCCCTCGTGATCACCCGACCACACCACGTCGCTCTCCGGGTCGTCGCGCCAGCCGTCGGCGACCGCAGCGACCAGCTCCACGACGCCGGATGGCCCGGTCACGGAGAGGGCGCGGTCACTCCACCATCCCCCGGTAGAGCTCGAGCAGCCGGTCCGCCGTCGCCTCCCACGAGAAGGTTCGGGCGTGCTCGACGGCGCCTGCGGAGAGCCGGGCGGCCCCCGATGGATCGTCGAGGATGGCCCGGAAGGCGGCCGCCCAGTCTGCGGGATCGTCACCCGGCACGAGCGTGCCCGACACGCCGTCGATGACCGTGTAGGCGAGACCACCCACCCGGGCGGCGACCACCGGAGTGCCCGTGGCCTGGGCCTCGGCGGCGACGAGCCCGAAGGACTCCGATCGTGACGGGACCGCGATCAGGTCGGCAGCGCGGTACACGTCGGCCACCCGGTCATGGGAGATCGGCCCTCGGAACTCCACCCTTCCCGGAGCGACCTGGTCGGCAAGCAACCGGTCACGAGCCAGCTCTAGCTCTCCTTCGGCACCGCTCGGCCCTCCCACGACGAGGAGCCGCACCCCAGGCAGCATGCCGACCGCATGGATCGCCACGTTGACGCCCTTGAGCGGCTGGATCCGTCCCACCACCGCGACCAGCGGGCCATCGGGGAGGCCGAGGACTCGGCGCGCCGCCGACCGGTCGCCGGGCGCGAAGACGAGGTGATCGACCCCAGGCGGTGACACGCAGAGGCGCTCCGGCGCCGCCTGGTAGTGCTCGAGGAGATCGGTGGCGTCGGCGGGCGTCGAGGCGACGACGCATCCCGCCCTCGCCACGACCTCGGTCTCCGCCGCGATCCGCACCAGCGACTCCCTCGGCTCGCCCGGGGTGCGGCTCGATTCCTTGACCCGGCCCAGCGTGTGGAACGAGATGGCGAGCGGCACGTCGAGTAGGTCCGAGAGCAGGATCCCCGCCCAGCCCGAGAGCCAATAGTGGCTGTGGATCACGTCGTAGGCGGCTTCGTGGCCGGCCGCCCACTTGACGACACCCTCGGCGAACGATCCGATCAGATCGGCCCGTTCCTCTCCGACGGCATCGATCTGGATGACGCAATACCCGGGGATGACCGCGGTCTCGTCGGGGACGATCGGGTCGAGGCGCCGGGTGAACACGTCGACCGCGATCCCGCGGGCGGCGAGCGTGCGCGCCAACGAGTCGACGTACACGTTCATCCCTCCGGCATCACCGCTGCCCGGTGGCGTCAGAGGCGACGAGTGAATGCTGAGAAAGGCAACGCGACGGATCACACCACTCCCTCGACCACGAACAGAAGCCGGGGCCGCGCGCCGAACCGGCGCTTGTACGTCTCCGTGCCCTTCAGCAGATCGAACCTCCGGCCACCCATGGATGATTCCCGTTCGATCAGCAACTCGACCATCACGATCCCAGGCGAGGCCGGGCCGGCGGCGGGATCGAACGACGAGTTGTACAGGTAGTAACCCTCTGCGTCCCGGAAGCCGAACGCACCGGCCACCGGGTCACCCGCCGAGGTGACCAGCAGATCGACGACCACCCCGGGGATCCCAAGCAGGTCGCGGAAGAACTCGACGGTGCCCGCCGACATGAACGTGCCCTTGTCGCCCTCCGCAAGGCGATGCATCGCCACGAAGGCGTCGAATCCGGACACCCCGGTGACGAGATGCGGTTCGCCAAAGGACTCCTCGAAACGCCGCACCTTGCGCCGGAGTTCGTGGCGTTGCTTCCCGTCCAACGACGCGAGCGGGTCCCCCGGGGTGGGGTCGAGCACCATCGTGGCATCGCGTTCGTGGATGGCCGAGGACAGGCCGGCGGCGCCGATGGCGGCAGCCACCGGCCGGGCGATCTCCTCGGGCATGGAATCGAACCGGAACCGGGTACCCGCAGGAGCGGTGGCGACCGCGGCGGCGACGGCCCCACCGGGGTCGTCTCCGACCGGGGCGTGATAGTCGGTGACGTCGGCGTCTCCGGCGAAGGACATCGACCGCTCACGGGTGACGACGGCGACCGCGGAGGATCCGTGCCGAACGACAGACAGAGAACCGTCCCCGCGGTTCCGCCACCATGTCTCGAGGAACGGACGATGCGGGAACGGGCCGAGTGCCGGGGCGATCGCTCGCCGGTCGCCGCCGAGGACGTCCCAATCGGTCACCGGTCCGCCTCGAGATGGCCCACGGGGTTACCGCCGCCCAACACCACGGGTCGCGCCTGATCATGGAGCATCGCCTTCTGGT
>JAZDHM010000029.1:0-3978 GCA_043805935.1 Actinomycetota bacterium | reverse complement strand
ACCGCCGATGCCTCCCGGCCCGATGCGGCCGCCAAGCAGGAGGCCTGGGACCGCCTGCACGGGAACGGCTACGGATCCCTCGCCATGGCGAGAGCGGCGGCGTCGGGGTTCTGGCGGCGCTCGCAGCGGATGCTGCTCGAGCCGTTCGTGGGGCCGTTCTTCGCCGGGCTCCCCGGGGTCTTCGACACCTGGGAAGCGGAGGCGGCTCGGGCGTACTTTCGGAACTTCTTCCCCGACTACCTGGTCGACGACGCCACCCGCGAGCGCATAAGGGCTCTGGTCGCGGATGTGGGCATCGGCCCGATGCTGCGACGGCTGCTGGTGGAGACCGACGACGACATCCGCAGGGCGCTGGCCTGCCGACGCTTGGCCGCATCGGTGCCGGCCTGATCTCCCCGATGCGACGAATGCTCCGGCGACTGGCGTCTGACGGGACGCTCTACATCGTGGCCGGAACGATCACCGCGGCGATCGGCGCCTACCTGTTCCAGATGGTCGGCGGCCGCGCCCTGGGCACGGTGGACTTCGATCCGGTGACGGCCTTGCTCACCGTCCATTTGCTGATCTTCAGCGTCCTGCTGCTGCCGGTCGAGCAGTTCGAGATTCGCCGTGTGACGCTCGACCGGACCGGTGGCGCAGGAGCGATTGGTGCCGTGATCGTCTTCGGTGCAGTAGGGGCGGTCGTGTTCACGCTGTTGACCCGCAATCACTTCTTCGCCGGTGAGACCGGATACGCAGTGATTGCCGGTGTGGCTGTGGCGTTCAACGCACTGCTGGCTGTGGCGCGGGGGCGGCTCGCCGGGCACCGGCGGTTCCGCGCCTACGGCTTGGTCAGCGGGATCGTTGCCATGGCACGCGTGGGCATGGCGCTGGCTTTTCTGGCGGTGGTGCGCAGCGGGCTGAGCGTCGGGTGGGCGCTGGCGGTGGCGCCGGTGCTCACCCTCGCCTGGCACCCGTTCCGGCGGGAAGGCCCGGTGTCCGTGCCGAGGGAGGAGGAGCCCGGCGGCCGTTTCCTCGGAGGGTTTGTGGTGGCGAGCGCGGCGAGCCAGGTGCTCCTTCTCGCTGCCCCGATCGCAGTGCGCATCCTCGACGACACACCGGGGTTGATGAGCATCGTCTTCGTCACGTTCCAGCTGTTCAGGGCCCCGATCGTCGTCACCCAGAATCTCCTTGCCCGGCTGCTGCCACCGTTCACTCGCCTCGCCGCCGAGGGTCGCAGGGCCGAGCTGCGGGCGTGGGCCGTGCGTTTCGGACTGGCTGCCGCCGCGGTCGCCCCCGTCGCCGCCGTCGTCGGCGCGCTCCTCGGTCCCTGGGCCGTCCGGCTGCTGTTCGGCGCCGCATTCCAGCCGGGGATGGCCACCGCCGGCTACGCGGCAGCGGGGATCGTGATCGCCACCACGTCGCTCCTTGCGGGGCAGGTGCTGGTCGCCCAGGGAAACACGGTGCGCCTGGCCGCCGCCTGGGGCATCGGCTTCGCCGTGGCCATCGTCGCCATGGTCCCGGCGATCGGCGCGGCCGACGTGCGGGTCGCCCGGGCATTTGTGGCGGGAGAGGTGGCGGCGCTCCTCGCCATCGTGTTCAGCGGCGGCGGGAGTGCCCGGGCCACCCGTTAGCGTGGCGGTCATGCCCGCCGCCATCACCCCGGTCCGGCGCGCCCACCGGGAATGATCCCGCTGCTCGTCTCGCTCGGCACCACGCTGGCGTTGGGGGTGGTGCTGCTGGCCGTTCCCGCTCTGCGGCGGCCATTGACGAGGGCTGCCAGCGGGCCCAGGTGGCGGGCCGACGCCGTTCCGGTGTCGGGTGGCATCGCCATGGCGGCCGGGTTCGCGGTGGCGGTGGCGGTGTCCGCCACTGCCTCACACGGGACGGGCGGCATCCTGGCGGCCTCGGGCCTGCTCCTGGTGATTGGGGTGGTGGACGACCTGCACCCCCTTCGTCCCGAGGTCAAACTGATCGGCCAGGGCCTCGCCGGCCTGGTGCTGGCTGCCGGAGGTGTCCGCCCTGTCCTTCCCGGCGGGGCAGTGGTGGAGGTGGCGGCCGTGGTCGTCTGGGTGGTGGTCGTGTGCAACGCCATGAACCTCCTCGACGGCATGGACGGCCTCGCCGGCGGCGTCGCTCTCATTGCCGGGACGACCCTGTGGGCCTGGAACGTCCCCGCCCCGATGATGGCGGCGTTCGTGGGCGCGGTCGCCGGGTTCCTGCCGTTCAACCTCAGGCCGGCGAGGATGTTCATGGGAAACGGGGGCTCGCACTGGGTGGGCGCCGTGCTCGCCGCCAACACCATCCTCGACGCCGGGCGCGGTGGCGGCTCAACCGCCCACGGGGCGTGGGCGGTGATCCTGGTGCCCGCGGTCCTGCTCGCCGTCCCGCTCTTCGACACCACACTCGTCGTGGTCGAACGTCTCCGCCACGGCCGTCCGGTGACGGTCGGCGGGACCGATCACACCTCGCACCGTTTGGTCGCCGCCGGGTTGGGTCAAGGGTGGGCGGTGTCGCTGCTCTGGGGGCTGGGTCTCGCCGCCGCCGGGGCGGCATCGTTGATCCAGGTGGGACCTGCGGGATTTGCCGCGGGCTCGGCGGTGCTCGCCGTGGGCTTGGTGGTGCTCGGCGTACGCCTCGACCGGGTCGACGTCTACGGCTGAGCGGGGCCGCAGACCTCCTCGAGGGGCTGGAGGTGCAGCGTCTCGATGGCCTCGAGCGGTGGCAGGCTGAGTGCGGTCTGGACCGTCTGCGCGATGAAGTCCCGGTCCGGGATCGGCCAGCCCCCCGGCCAGAAGTCGGCGATGTACGAGGTGGAGGTCCCGGCGAACTCGGGGGCGTCGTACATGAACCGGATCGACACGATCTCCTCGGTGTTGACCTTGGCGGCCAATTCGGCGAAGTCGGGGAGGTCGGCGACGGGGATGTCGGTCACGACGCTCTCCTCGATGGCCGGGACGAAGGTCGGAAGCTGCTGGATCAAGGTGAGCGGGTCGGCCTGCCGGGCCAATGCCTCGAGGACGCAGCGCTGGTGGCTCATGCGCCCGAGATCGCTCCCCTCGACCCCGTGGCGCACCCGGGCGTACTGCAGGGCGTGCTCCCCATCCATGTGGTGCACCCCCGGATCGATGACGATCGTCGTGATCGTCCCGTCGGGGTTGGGGTAGTTCTCGTCGTAGATCCGATCGAGCACGTTGATGTCAACGCCGCCGACGGCGTCGATCATCGTGATGAACCCATCGAGGTCGACGAGGGCGAAGTAGTCGATGTCGATCCCGAGCAGGTACCCGAGGATCTGCTTGGCGGCGTTGCCGCCCGAGTTCGGCCCTCCGGGGAACAGGTCGGGCCGCTGCAATCCGGACTGGTAGATCTCGTTGGCAATCAGCGGGAAGCATCCCCCGTCGCAGTCATAGGCACCGAATGCCGGGCTGTCGGGGGGGATCGGCACGTGGATGAGGTTGCGCGGGATGCCGAACATCGCGGTCCACCCGGTGACCGGATCGATTGAGAGCACGATCATCGTGTCGGTCCTGATCCCGCTCCGCCCGGCGCCGGCGTCGCCACCGAGGAGCAGGACGTTGACTCGATCGCCGTCGGCGAAAGCGTCGGGGAGGGTGCTGCTCGTGGTCGTCGGGGCGGTGGTGGTCGAGGTCTCCCCAGGCACCGTCGTGCCGGTCGTCGCCGTGGTCTGGGGGACGCTGGCCTGCCCGGGGTCGGTGACGAAGTCGTAGGTAAGCAGGTCGTAGAGGAGCAGGTTGCGTCGACCCGCCCATACGTGGGGAACCGCAGTGCCGACGAGGATGACCGCCATGGCCAGGGCGACCGCGGCGCCGGCACCGGCCGCCACCGCGCCGCGGTGTGCCACCGGGCGAGCGACCAGGTAGGCGTCGATCACGACCGCCACCCTGAAGGCGAGCAGCACCGCGTTGGCGGACAGCAGCACCAGCAGGAGGGCGGGGTGTTCGAAGAACGGCCGGGACAGGGTCACGGCAAGGCTCA
>JAZDHM010000028.1:0-2343 GCA_043805935.1 Actinomycetota bacterium | reverse complement strand
ATGGGGGTGACCCACGCCGGGGTGTTCACCGGGGCGGGCCGGTTCACGCTCGCCCCCCAACCGGAGGGCACCCGGTTCACCTGGACCGAGGAGATCGCGTTCCCCTGGTACCTGGGCGGGCCGGCCGGGGCATGGGTGGCCCGGCCGGTGTTGCGGAGGATCTGGCTCGCGAACCTCCGTCGGTTCGCCGCAGGATTCAGCGCCCGGTGAACTCCGGGCGGCGCTTGTCGAGGAAAGCGCGCACTCCTTCGGCGGCGTCGGCGGTCCCGAAGACCTCGGTGAAGCCCTCCGCCTCGATCGCCAAGGCGTCGTCGAGCGCCGCATCGAGCCCGCGGGAGATCACCCGCTTGGCGATGGCGATCGCGAGGGTTGCACCCGCGGCGAGTTCCCGGGCCAGGGCCATTGCCTCTTCCATCAGCCGCTCCGGTGGCACCACCCGGTCGGCGAGCCCCCAGGCGAGGGCTTCGGCCGCCCCGATCATCCGCCCCGTGTAGACGAGGTCGCGCGCCCGCCCGGCGCCGACCAGCCGGGGCAGGCGCTGGGTGCCGCCGGCCCCGGGGATGATGCCGAGTTTGATCTCGGGCTGGCCGACCTTGGCGTCCTCTGCCAGCACCCGGAGGTCGCACGCCATCGCCAATTCGAGGCCACCCCCGAGGGCGTATCCGCGAACGGCGGCGACCACCGGCCTGGGCAGCGCCTCGATGCGGCGCAGTGCCAGGCCCAGCTCGACGCCGACACGGGACCCGTCCGCGCCGGCGTCCCCGAACGCGGCGATGTCGGCCCCGGCGGCGAAGTGCGGCGCACCGGTGATCACCACGGCCCGAACCGACGCATCCGCCGCCCGTCCTGCCGCGGTGGCGAGGTCGGCGATCAGCTCGGCGGAGAGCGCGTTCACCGGGGGACGGTCGAGGGTGATGACGGCGACGGCGCCGTCGGTTTCGTATCGGACGAGTGACATCGCAGCCTCCGGGTGGGTGGGCCGCCGCCATTGTGGCCGATCCGGCCACCGGCCAGCAGGGGGCCGATCCGGCCCCCGGCGGACCGATCCCCGGTTCAGCCGGCGAGCATCCGGGCGCCGGTCCACGGGTCGAGGTCCCCGGCCTCGACCGCGGCGGCGACCGTGGTCCCGCCGATCGCGGCGGTCGCCCGGCCGCGCAGGATGTCGGCGAAGGCGGTCACCAGCTCGGTCCGGCGCCGCTGGCGGCGGCGCAGCTCGACGCCGTCGGACCCGATGCCGGCGGGGTGTCGCAGGATCGCCTCCCACACCGCCTCCACGCCGGACCCGGTGGGTGCCACGGTCTCGATGATCGGCGGCTCCCACGGCGTGTGCTCCCCGAGGGAGAGCATCGCCCTGAGGTCGGCTACGGCGTCGTCCGCTCCCGGTCGATCTGCCTTGTTGACGACGAAGACGTCACCGATCTCCAGAATCCCCGCCTTCGCCGCCTGGATGCCGTCACCCCATCCAGGGGTCACGACGACGATGACCGTGTCGGCGGCGGCGGCGACCTCGACCTCGTCCTGCCCAACTCCCACCGTCTCGACGATCACGTACGGGAACCGTGCCGCCTCCAGCGCGACCAGCGCCTTGGGGGCCGCCGCCGACAGCCCGCCGAGATGCCCGCGGCTGGCCATCGACCGCACGTACACCCCGTCGTCGAGCACGTGATCCTGCATGCGCACGCGGTCACCGAGCACGGCGCCTCCACTGAACGGGCTCGTCGGATCCACGGCGAGCACCGCCACCCGATGCCCGGCAGCCCTGATCAGCCGGACCAGGGCGTCCGCCAGGGTGCTCTTGCCGGCTCCGGGGGCGCCGGTCACGCCGATGCGATGCGCCGGGACCGCAGCCGCGAACGAGACGACGAGCGCCTCCTCGTGCCCCGGCTGCCGCTCCTCGATGGCAGTGATGAGACGGGCGAGGGCACGCCGATCCCCCTCCGACGCCGCGATGGCCAGGCTGGCGGGGTCGGGTGTCGAGGCCATCCGCGGCAGGATACCGAGGGGGCTATCGAGGACCTAGGGGCCGGCTGCGCGCTACATGTCACCCGGCTCCGGTTCGCGAAAAGCCCAGGACGCCTGGACCCCCACCCGCGCGTGAGCGGGCAGCAGGCGGCGGTCAGCGGGCTCCTGCGGGGAGCGGGAAGCGGGGAGCGGGAAGCAGAGAACGGGCGACGCTAGACCGCGTTGACCTCGTCGACGCCAGGGACGCGGTCGCGCAGGATGCGCTCGATCCCGGCGGTCAGGGTCATGGTGGACATCGGGCATCCACCGCACGCCCCCACGAGCTGCAGGTTGACGGTGCCCCCGTCGACGCCGAGGAGTATGAGGTCGCCGCCGTCGGCC
>JAZDHM010000027.1:0-9489 GCA_043805935.1 Actinomycetota bacterium | reverse complement strand
GGTGGAACGGGGATTCCGACTGGCGGTCTTCTGGTCGATGGAGATCGCCGGCGACAGCCCCTCGATGAACTCGACGTTGGGCTTCTCCATCTGCCCGAGGAATTGGCGAGCGTATGCCGACAGGCTCTCCACGTACCGGCGTTGGCCCTCGGCGTAGATCGTGTCGAACGCCAGCGACGACTTGCCGGACCCCGAGAGCCCGGTGAACACGATCAGGCGGTCGCGCGGCAGCTCCAGCGAGACGTTCTTGAGGTTGTGCTCGCGCGCACCCCGGATGATGATCGATTCGCCCGACACGATGCCCGTCCCCGAGTGAGGGCGGCGATTGTACTTCTCGGCAGTGACCGAACTTCAGGGGTGAGATTCCCGCGCCGCCCTGATCCGGGGACGATCGGTCCGGGTGGCACGCGTCGTGGTGTCTGCTTTGGCCCTGTCGGGCCTACACTGCGCAGGCCCTAGCGAGGAGCAGCGAGATCTTGGGTGACATCGGAGTGGGCGAGATCATCCTCATCCTCGCCGTCCTGCTGCTGCTGTTCGGCGCCAAGAAGCTCCCCGAGCTGGCGCGCTCGATCGGGAAGTCCGCCCGGGCGCTGAAGGACGGGATGAAAGAGGGCATGGAAGACGAAGACGACGAGGAGGAGACAGAACCCTCGTAGGACACGCCGCCACCCCGCCCCTCAGCCGGTGGCCCGGGCCATCTCTTTCAGCTCCCGCTTCAACTCCCCCACCTCGTCGCGCAGCCTGGCCGCATACTCGAAGCGCAGCTCGGCGGCGGCCTCGCGCATCTCCTCTTCTAGGCTGCGGATGAGCCGGGACAGGTCGTCAGCCGGCAGGTCGATGGCCTTCCGCTCGCTCACGTCGCGCTTGCGCCGTTCGATCGCCGGGGCATCTCGGGTCTGGATCAGCTCGAGGATGTCAGACACCTTCTTGCGGATCGTCTGCGGATCGATGCCGTGCCGGGTGTTGTACTCCACCTGGCGCGCCCGGCGCCGATTGGTCTCGCTGAGCGCCCGCCGCATCGACTCGGTGACCGCGTCGGCGTACATCAGCACCTGCCCGTCGACGTTGCGCGCCGCCCGGCCGATGGTCTGGATCAGCGACGTCTCCGACCTCAGGAACCCCTCCTTGTCGGCGTCGAGGATCGCCACCAACCCGACCTCCGGGAGGTCCAGCCCCTCGCGGAGCAGGTTGATCCCGACGAGGACGTCGAACTCCCCGAGCCGGAGGTCCCGCAGGATCTGTACGCGCTCGAGGGTGTCGATCTCCGAGTGGAGATAGCGCGCCCTGACCCCCATCTCCAGCAGATAGTCGGTGAGATCCTCGGCCATCTTCTTGGTGAGGGTCGTCACCAGCACCCGTTGATCGGAGTCCGCCCGCTTGCGAATCTCCTCCAGCAGGTCGTCGATCTGCCCCCGGGTCGGCTTGACGATCACCTCCGGGTCGACGAGGCCGGTGGGGCGGATGATCTGCTCGACCACCCGCGCCGAGTGTTGAATCTCCCACGCAGATGGGGTCGCCGACAGGAAGACCGCCTGCCCGGTCTTCTCCAGCCACTCGTCGAAACGGAGCGGGCGGTTGTCGAGGGCCGAAGGCAGCCGGAACCCGTGCTCCACCAGCACCTCCTTGCGGCTCCTGTCCCCCTCGTGCTGCCCGTGGAGTTGGGGGATGGTGACGTGGCTCTCGTCGATCACCGTCAGGAAGTCGTCGGGGAAGTAGTCGAGCAGGGTGTAGGGCGCCTGACCCGGGTCGCGGCCATCGATGTGCCGTGAGTAGTTTTCGATGCCGCTGCAATAGCCGAGTTCGCGCATCATCTCCAGGTCGTATGAGGTCCGCATCCGCAGGCGCTGTGCCTCCAGGAGCTTGTGCGACTCCTCGAGGTCGGCAAGCCGGTCGGCCAGCTCGATCTCGATGGCGGCGATCGCCGCCTGCATCCGCTCGTCGGTCGCCGCGTAGTGCGTCGCCGGGTAGATCCACGCCTCGTTCAGCTCTCGGATCACCTCACCGGTGACCGGGTTCATCTCGAGGATGCGGTCGACCTCGTCCCCGAAGTACTCGATCCGGGTGACGGTCTCCTCGTAGGAGGGCATCACCTCCAGCGTGTCGCCCTTCACCCGGAACTTCCCTCGGATCAGGTTCACCTCGTTTCGCTCGTACTGGATGTCGACCAGCCGGCGGACCGCGTCGCCGAGGGGGAACTCGACGCCCCGCACCAGCCGCAACAGCTGGCCCTCGTACTGCTCGGGCGACCCGAGCCCGTAGATCGCCGACACCGACGCCACCACGATCACGTCCCGACGGGTGAGCAGCGCCGCGGTGGTCGAGTGGCGGAGCCGCTCGATCTCGTCGTTGATCGTGGCGTCCTTCTCGATGTAGGTGTCGCTCTGCGGGATGTACGCCTCGGGCTGGTAGTAGTCGTAGTACGAGACGAAGTACTCGACCCGGTTGTCCGGGAAGAACTGCCGGAACTCGTTGGCGAGCTGGGCGGCGAGCGCCTTATTGGGAGCGAGCACCAGTGTGGGGCGCTGCACGCGTTCGATCAGCCAGGCGACCGTCGCCGACTTCCCCGACCCGGTGATGCCGAGGAGGGTCTGGAAGCGCTCGCCGGCAGCCACCCCTGCCGCCAAGGCGTCCACCGCCGCGGGCTGGTCGCCGGCGGGGTCGAAGTCGGAGACGGCGCGGAAGGGGATCACCGGGACACGGTAGTGAGCGAGGAGTTCTGAGTTTTGAGTGACGAGTCATGAGCAAGAAGCATCCCGCTCCGTTCAGGGAACTCGTGCCTCTTGCTCAGAACTGAAGACTCATGACTCAAGACTCAATGCCTCCCACACCCGGCGGCACTGCCCGAGGAGCAAGCCCGGGTCGCCCGAATTGTCCACGACCCACGAGGCGGCGGCCAGCCACTCCCCCCGGCCGGCCTGCCGGTCCATCACCCGGCGGACCTCGGCCGCCGACATGGCTCCCCGGGCCACCGTCCGGGCGATCCGCAGGTCGTCGGGGGCGTCGACGACGATCCAGGGCCATCCCCGTCCCGGCAGGTCTCGCAGCACCGGCAGCTCGACCATCACCAGGTTGTCAGGGACGGCGTCGGCGAGGGTGATGAGCCGTCGGGTGATCTCGGGGTGGGTGAGAGCCTCCAGTTCGGCGAGTTGCGACGGGTCGGCGAACACCAGCCGACCCAGCAGGCGCCGATCGATGCGTCCGGCAACGACCACCTCGGGCCAGCGGACGGCCACCTCGTCTGCCTGCGGAGTCCCCGGCTCGAGGACGGCATGGCCGATGGCGTCGGAAGAGAGGATCACCGCACCCAACGCTGCAAAACAGGCGGCCGCCGCGGACTTGCCGCTGCCGATGCCGCCTCCGATGAGGAAGCGAGTTCCGTGGCGCCCCACCGGGCGAGGGTACCGCTCGGAGACCTCAGCGTCGGCGCGAGTGGTGCTGGTCGGCGGTGAGCATCTGCGCCAGGGTGTGGAAGGATCGGGCCACCCGGGACCGCGGGCTGAGCGCCACCACCGGGATGCCTTCGTTGACCGACTGGGGTACCAGCCGGTCGGACGGGATCGACCCCGCCACCCGGAGGCCGAGGCTCCGCTCCAGCTCGACCAGGTCGAGCCGCGCCTTGGCGTTCACCCGGTTGACCACCAGCCGCATCCGCTCCATCGGATACCGCGAGGACCTGAGGGCGTCGAGGGCGATCTTGGCGTTCTTGACGGACGGGAGGTCCATGTCGACGACCACCAGCACGTCGTCGGCGCACTCCAGGACGGTGATGAGGTGGTCGTCGAAGATCGGCGGCGTGTCCACGATGACGAACTGGTACATGCCTCGCAGGCGCTCGACCACCTCGACGATCCCCTTGGCGGGCACGGCCTCCTCGGAGGTCGGAAGCAGCGGGGCGGGCATCACCCGGAGGCCGCTCTCGTGGCGCAGGAGCATCCCGTCGAGACGGGCGTCGCTCAACTCGTCGAGGCGGTCGACGGCGTCGGCCAGGGTCCGCTGCGGGTCCAGTTGGAGGAGCAGCGCGACGTCCCCGAACTGGATGTCGGCGTCCACCACGACGACGGTGTCTTCGCCGCCCTGGAAGGTGAGGGCCATGGCGAGGTTGGTGGCGGTGATCGTCTTTCCCGAACCACCCTTGCCGGCCATGATCGCCACCACCCGGCCGGAGCCGGCACGCGGCTGGTGCCGCCGGCCGTCTGCGGGAAGCAACCCGACCCGCTCCAGGTCCACGGGCGGATCCGGATCCCGGCGGGGCGAGCGGCGGACGGCGTCCTCACGGGTGAGCGGTGGCGGGGTCGAGGGCGGCGGCGGGAGTCCCGCCGAAGCGATGACCTCGACGGGAGGCGGCGGGGCGGACGGTGGGGCTGCCGTCGGCGGGGCCGGCGTGGCGGCGACGGGTCGAACCTGCGGTTCGGGGTCCGCTGCTACCGGCGCCGGCGGGACCACCATCGGCTGGACGGGGGGCATCACCGGCTCCCGACGGCCGATGGTCGGCGGGGTCGCGGCCACGGGGACCGCCCACGCCTCGGGAGCAGGGGCCATCGGCCCGGCGGCGGGCTCGTCGATCGGCCCGCCGGGCGGAAGGATCGGAGATGCGTGTCGGCCGGTGATGAACGAGGCGCGGGTCGAGCTCTCCGACTCGGCCTCCAACGAGATGGTGACGAGGGGCGGCTCGGCAGGGATGGGGGCGGCCACGGCCCCCGTGCCGGGATCCTGGGCGGAGCGGGGTGTGACGGTCGGCGGGACCTTGGGTCCGCCGGTTCGGGCGAGCACGTCGCCGAGCTTGCGTAGCGTCAACGGGGTGTCGAGGACGTCGGCCACGCCGGAGCGCATGGCCCCGATCAGGATCCGGTTGGTCACGATGTTGGCGGCCAGCACGATCACGACGGCCGGATCGGCCACCCGCAATGACCCGGCCTCGACCACTGCCGACTCGCTCCCAAAGGAGGGGCCGAGCAACACGACGTCGACCCGGCCCCCAGCGACGATCTCCGCGGCCTCGTCGGCCGACCGGGCCGTGAGCACCCGTTCACCCTGCAGCAGCAGGCGGGCGTCCTCCACGAACGCCGGATCGGCGTCCACGACGAGGATCAGCCGCCGGCCCGCCGGCACGGTCATGGGTGCCTCCGGGGAACCGGCGCGAGCCAGCCCGCACGGTGAGTCATGGAGTGGTCATCGGACGGCAGAGCCCAATCTTGAGAGCGGCCATCGGGGAGAGACCCCGGAATGTCAGGCGAATTCGACCCGGGACACACCGCTCGTGCCGGACCCGCCCCGGGCCGGCACCCGGGTCACTTCCGGCCGATGCCCCGCTGCTTGAGCTCCTCGAGGATGGCTTCCAGCGAGGCGTCGGCGTTGAAGGTCGGCTCCGGCTCCCGGGCCTCCTCCTCGCGCTCGAACTCCGGGGAGCGCTTCTTCTTGCCGCCACGATCGGGCCCGGGAGCGGCCGCAGGACGCTGATCGTCCTGCCACTGGCTGCGGTTCTCCCACTCGGGCAGGGCCTGCTTGATCGACAGGCTGATCCGGCGCCGTTCGGCCTCGACCTCGGTGATCTTCACCTTCACCGGTTGCTCCACCGAGAGCTCCAACTCGGGGCTCTCCACGTGGTGGATGGCGATCTCGGAGACGTGCACCAGGCCTTCGACACCGTCGGCGACGGATACGAACGCCCCGAACGGCACGGTCTTGGTGACCACGCCGTCCACGACGTCGCCGACCCCGTGGGCGCTGCTGAACGACTCCCATGGGTCTTCCCTGGTCTGGCGGATCGACAGGGAGATGCGCTCGCGGTCGAGGTCGACCTCGAGCACCTTGACCTTGACCTTGTCGCCCACCGACACCATCTCCGACGGGTGGCTGACGTGCTGCCACGACAGCTCCGAGACGTGGACCAGGCCGTCCATGCCGCCCAGATCGACGAAGGCGCCGAAGTTGACCACCGAGGAGACGATGCCATCGCGAATCTCCCCCACCTTGAGCTCGTCGAGGAAGGCCTGCCGCTGTTCGGCCTGCTCCTCCTCGAGATACGCCCGCCGCGAGAGGACCACGTTGTTGCGGTTCTTGTCGAGCTCGATGACCTTGGCCTCGAGGGTCTGGCCGACGTAGGGATGCAGGTCGCGGACGCGGCGCAGCTCGACCAGCGATGCCGGAAGGAAGCCGCGCAGACCGATGTCAACGATCAGCCCACCCTTGACCACTTCGATCACCTGGCCGGTGACCGTGCCCTTCTCCTCCATGACCTTCTCGATCCGGCCCCAGGCGCGCTCGTACTGGGCGCGCTTCTTGGAGAGGATCAGCCGGCCCTCCGCGTCCTCCATCTGGAGCACGAGGGCCTCCACCGGATCGCCCACCTTGGCGAGTTCGCTCGGGTTGACGGTGTTGCGGATCGACAGCTCTTTGGCGGGGATGACCCCCTCGGACTTGTACCCGATGTCGACCAGCACCTCGTCGGGATCCACCCGGACGATCGTCCCGGTAACGAGCGTGCCCTCCTTCAGCTCGACGACGGTCCGCTCGACGGCCGCGGCGAAGTCCTCCGCCGAGAGGTCGTCTGCGACGTCGCCGAGCCCCTTGATGGCTGCGGCGGGGTCCGCCACCTCGATGTGAGGGGCCGGATCCGGCAGGCTGTCGTCGGTCTCAGAGGCGCCTGCCTGCGCCTCGACCGCCACCGTCAACTCGCCCGAGGCCTGGTCGGCCTCCTGCTCGGGGACGGCGGACGCGTTCGGGTTCTCATCGGTCATGGATGTGGGTCACCTCGGAAATGGGATTCCCTCGGACCTGCCGGTCCGGAGGTCTCAAGAGGCTACCACAGCGCATATGGGGCTGTGCCGGGCGAACCCGTTTCAGCCCTTGGCTTCGGCGAGTGAGCGCCCGGTGGCGATGTCGACGATCAGCGGAACGTCGAGCGACACGACTCCCTCCATCACCTCGCGTACCAGCGACACCGCGTCGTCGACCTCGTCGAGCGGCGCCTCGACCACCAGTTCGTCGTGGACCTGGAGCAGGATGGCGCTGCGCATCCCCCGTGTCTCCAGCTCCCCGTCGAGGCCGATCATGGCCTTCTTGATGATGTCCGCCGCCGACCCCTGGATCGGGGCGTTGAGTGCCATGCGCTCCCCGGCCTGGCGTTCGCGGAAGTTGTCCGAAGTCAACTCCGGCAGGTAGCGCCGCCGGCCGAGGATGGTCTCGGTGTAGCCGGTGTTGCGTGCCGCGGCGACGATCCCGGTCATGAACTGGCGGACCGCGGGGAACTGCGCGAAGTACGCCTCCATGTGCTCCTTGGCCGCCTCGGCGCCGATCTCTAGGCGCTGGCCGAGCCCGTAGGACTCCATGCCGTAGAGCAGCCCGAAATTGATCACCTTCGCCATCCGGCGCATGTCGCCGGTGACCTCGGGCCGCGGCACTCCGAACACCCTGGCGGCGGTGGCAGCGTGGACGTCCTCCCCGGCGGCGAACGCCTCGGCCAGCCCTGGGTCTCCCGACAGGTGCGCCAGGATGCGCAACTCGATCTGGCTGTAGTCGGCCACGACGAACGTGCTTCCGGGGGGGGCGACGAACGCCCGGCGGATGGTCATCCCCTCCTCCGACCGCACCGGGATGTTCTGCATGTTCGGCTGCTCCGACGAAATCCGGCCGGTCGCCGCCCCGGTCTGATTGAACAGGCAATGGATCCGCCCGTCCGGGTCGATCAGCGGGAGCAACCCGTCGACGTAGGTGGAGCGCAGCTTCTCCAGCTCCCGGTAGTGGAGGAGGTGCTCCACCATCGGGTGCTCGTCGACCAGCTTCTGCAGCACCGAGGCGTCGGTCGACGGCTGGCCTTTGGGGGTCTTCTTGATCACGGGCAGCGCCAGCCGCTCGTACAGGATCTCCCGCAGCTGGAGCGTGGAGTTGATGTTGAACGGCTCGCCGGCCGCCTGATATATCTGCTTCTCGAGGGTGGCCAGCCGGTCGCGCAGGCTCTCCCCCAGCTCCTCCAGGTACTCGCGGTCGACCAGGATCCCCGCCTCCTCCATCCGGGCGAGCACCCGCACCAAAGGGAGCTCCACCTGCTCGAACAGACTGAGGCCGCCCCTGGCCTCGAGCTGCTCGGTGAGCGGGGCTACCAGCCGAGCGACCGCGGTGGCCCGGCGTGCCGACGCCTCCAGGTCCGGCCCGCTGGCATCGAAGGCCAGCGTTCCCTGGGCCTGCTCGTGGGCGGCCACGGCCGCCGGGTCGATCTCGACGCCGAGGACCCGCCCCGCCAGGTCGCTCAGTTCCTGCATCCCGGCGGCCGGGTTGACCACATAGGCGGCGAGAGCGGTGTCGAAGGCGAGCCCGCGCAGATCCAGGTCGGCCTCGAGCAGCGCCCGCATCACCGGCTTGGCATCGTGAAGCGCCTTGGGGGTCGTCGGGTCGGCGAGCGCCTCCGCCAGCGTCCCCAGCCGTTCGAAGGGAACGAAGGTCGCCCCTTCGGCGGAGGCGACCGCCAGGCCGATCAGGTCCCCGTCGTCCCACACCGGCTCGATCGCCAGCATGCCGCCTTCGGCGGCCGCCATGGCGTCGGCCCCCGACCCGGTGCCCACCTCCACCGCCAGCACCTCGGCGGCGTCGGGCGCCCCGCCGCCGCCCACCTCCTGGAGCCGCTGCCAGAGCGAGCGAAACGCCAGAGCGTCGAACACCCGGCGTACCTCCTGTGGGTTCCAGGGTCGGAGCCGCATCTGCTCGGGGTCGGCGTCGACGGCGACGTCATCGACCAGACGGGTCAGGTCGCGATTGAGAAACACCTGCTGCCGGGATGCCGTGAGGTTCTCGCGGAGCTTGGGCGTCTGCTCCTCGAGGTGGTCGTATAGCCCCTCGAGGTTCCCGTACCCGGCGATCAGCTTTGCCGCCGTCTTCTCCCCCACCCCGGGCACGCCGGGCAGGTTGTCGGACGAGTCGCCGCGCAGGGCGGCGTAGTCGGAGTACTGAGCGGGGGTGACCCCGTAGCGCTCCTCGACGTACGCGGCGTCGGCGATCACCGTGTCGGTGACCCCCCTCCGTATGTAATAGACCTTGATGGACCCGCCCACGAGTTGGAACGTGTCGCGGTCCCCGGTGACGATGAGCACGTCCCATCCGGCGACCGCCGCCCTCCGAGCGATGGTGGCGATCACGTCGTCGGCCTCCCACCCGGGGGCCTCGAACTGGGCGAGGTTGAGCGCATCGGCGACCTCGTGGATCAGCGGCAGCTGACTGCGGAACAGGTCGGGGGCGGCCTCGCGCTGCGCCTTGTAGTCCTCGTATTGCTCCTTGCGGAAGGTGCGCGTGGGCGTATCCCAGGCGACGGCGATGGCGTCGGGATGCTCGTCGTCGAGCAACTTGATGATCATCGATGTGAACCCGTAGACCGCGTTCGTCACCTGCCCCGTGGGTGTGGCCAGGTCGCTGGGGAGGGCGAAGAAGGCTCGGAAGGCGAGGTTGTGGCCGTCGAGGAGGGCCAGCTTGGGCATGGGTCGATGGTAGGGGCGGCCGGCT
>JAZDHM010000026.1:0-8924 GCA_043805935.1 Actinomycetota bacterium | reverse complement strand
AAGGACAACCGGGTCACCGACCACCGCATCGGCCTGACCATCAAGCGGCTACCCGAGATCCTCGCCGGCGACCTCGACGACATCATCGACGCGTTGACCCTGGACGATGAGGCGAGACGGCTGGCAGGGGGGTGAGCGGGGAGGGCGGCGAGGTCAGGGGTGCTGAGGCACCCCTGACCTGCACGGAGCTGCAGCTAGAGGCTCGTCCAGCTACTCCCCGTCCAGCTACTCCCCGTCCAGCTGCTTCCGGTCCAGGAGTTTCCGGTCCACGAGTTTCCGGTCCAGGAGTTTCCGGTCCAGCTGTTGCCCGTCCACGAGCTTCCGGTCCACGAGTTGCCGGTCCAGCTGTTGCCGGTCCAGGAGTTACCGGTCCAGGAATCGACCGTCCACGAGCTGCCGGTCCAGGAGTTCCCGGAGACATCGACCTCGCCAGTCAGCGGAACACCGTCGATCACGAGGACGTGCGACCCGCGGGCCGCCGCGATCGAACCGGTACCGGTGGAACGCTCCCAGGTCTGGGGGACATCGTCGAGGTGGACCTTGAGTGCAGCCTTCACGTTGAGGTAGCCCGATGCCGTGCTGTCAGTCTTGATCTTGTCAGCGCCCTCCATCAATGCGGCTTTCACTTGATCGGGGGTCAGGCCGGGATGCACCTCGAGCATCAGCGCCACGGCGGCCGAAACCACCGCCGATGCCTGTGACGTTCCGCTCCCCCGGACGAGCCAGTCGCCGATCCGGCCGGCCCCGTTGTACTGGTCGGAGTACGAGCCCGGGTTGCGGAGGCTAATGATGGACCTCCCGGGGGCGACGATGTCGACACCACGGCCGCCGTCGGTGTCCGATGAGAACTCGGCGACGGCCTCCTGCCAGCCCAGGCCCGCTTCGGACCCGCCGACGGCGATCACGTACGGGTCGAGAGCCGGATTGGCCAACCCTCCACTTTGACCGTTGTTGCCTGCTGCGACGACGACCACGATGCCGGCCCGCCAGGCGCGTTCGACCGCGTACGCCAGCGGGTCGATCCGGTAGTCCTGCGTTCCGTCTGTGCCGTACGCAAGGTTCAACACCCGGATGTCGAACCCGGGGTCGTTCTTATGTGAGATCACCCAGTTGATGGCGGCGATGACCTGGGTCACGTCTGCGGCGCCGTTCGCCGTGCCCACCTTGATGCTCACCAACGTGGCGTCCGGGGCGATGCCGAGCACTCGTTCGGCGGTACGCCTGTGGTCTCCCGCCACCCACGCCGCGTCGGCAGCCACCATGATCCCGGCGAGATGGGTGCCGTGTCCGTTGGTGTCACGACCCCGCAGCTCGGGAACCTGGTCTTCGAAGGAGAAGTCCGGGCCGATGATGACATTGCTATACCGCAGACCGGGGACATCGACGATGCCCGTGTCGATCAGGGCGATCTGGACACCCTTACCGGTGGCCTCGATCTTGTCAGCCCTGATCTGGAGGTAGACGTCCGATAGAGCACCCTTCGCCCGGTTGTCGGCATAAGCCGGCAACGCCAAGGCGGCGAAGACCAGCGACGACGCGACGAGTGTCATCAACACCGAACGGGGCTTGAGTGGTCGGTGGTCGACACTCGATGCTCCCGCTGACCTGAGGTAGTACGGCATGGTCTGGCTCCTCGATGCCTGGTCGATTGCGCTGGCGATGGCGACAGCGCCGTCCTGTGTGCTATCGGCCCCCGGGCACCGCGCGGATGAGAGCTAAATAGATCGACACGGAGGGGCTAGTCCCTCCTAGGCAGCGGCCCTCCCGGGCGTGGCGACGGGAACGGTTAGCTCGAACGTCGTCTCTCCTCCCGAGTGGCAGTAGGTGACGTCGCCGCCCATGAGCCGAGCCAGGCGTCGAGAGATGGTGAGCCCGAGGCCCACCGAAGCCGGTTGGGAAGGTGAGTTCCACGTGCGCACATACGGTTCGAAGATCCGCTCGCTGAGATCAGGGCTGACTCCGGGTCCGTCATCGACGACCCGCGCGTATGCTGCCTCGGCGGCGCGCCCCACCTCGACTCGGATCGAGTCGCCCCCGTACCGGTGGGCATTCACGACGAGGTTGCGGAGCACCTGCCGCACCCGAGCCGGATCGGCGATGGCCGGAGTGTGCCCCCCTACCAGCTGGACGAAGTGGGCGTCGCGGGTGGCACGGGAGTTGATGACGGCTTGAGCCTCGGCGAGGAGATCGACGGCCTGGGGTTGAATCGTCAGCGACCCGGTGTCGCTTCTCGCCACGGTGAGCAGGTCCTCCACGATGTTGCTGATGTCGAGGGCCTGGTCGACGATTGCCTGGAGCATCTCCAGTCGCTCGCTCTCGGTGAGGTCCGCCCCACTCGACCGGAGCACCTCTGCGAAACCCAGCACGCTCGTCATCGGGGTGCGTAGCTCGTGGCTCACCGACGCCACCAGCTGGTCCTTCGACTGAATGATCTCCTGGCGGGCCTCGATCTCGGAGCGGAGACGCCTCACAAGGTCGAAACGGCGCAGTCGTGCTGCCGCGCTAGCGGCCAGGGTCTCGATCAGAGCTTTGCCAGCTGAGCCGTACTCGGACTCGTGGCCGATTCTCGGACCGACGACGAGGGCGGCAAATGCATTTTCCAGCTCGATGTTGACCACATAGGCGCAGGGTATGTCGAGCCGTGCAAAGACCGCCGACGCCACCGGCCCAGGCTCCCATGCTCGTAGGCCGGTGAGCAGGGAGAGCTCCTCGGCAAGATCCTCGAGTGTGACGCGGTCGAGCACTTCGAGTTCGGTGTCTCGACGATGGACAGTGACGTGATCGGCCGAGACGACCACGATGGCGCAATCGGAGGCCTTCACCGCCGCCACGATCCCCGAGGTGATCACGTCGATCGCGTCCCGATCGTCCTGGGTGTCCGATTCGCCTTCCTGAACGTACTCGTACACCGCCTGGAGTTCCTCGTGCCGCTTGATGAGAACGCCGTAGGAGCGGAGGATGGTGACGAGGAGCACTCCGGTGGGCACCAGGATCGCCGCGGTCCACGGGGACATGGCGAGGGCGAACGCGGCGAGCAGGCCGACGAATGCCGCCACCACGCTGACCACCGCACTCACCGGCATCACCTTGAGAAGAGCACTCGAGCGCTTCGAACGGTCGTGGATGGAGATCGCCGTGACGACCAGCACCAGTCCCATCACGATCATTTCGAGAATGGCGGCGAGGGTGGCAATCCAGCCTCTCGGTTCGAGCGGTGCGCTCGACCCGAGCACGGCTCGGAAGACGATGAGGGCGGTCGTGGTCTCGAGATAGAAGAGCCCGAGGTTGAACGCCAGCTTGATGGGCGGCTGTCGGCGACCGAACACCAGGGCGATCACCGATCCCGCGAGGCGCCCCACGATGAGGCTGGCCGGTGTGGCCAGGGTCAGTCCGATGACCATGGGTATCTCGGTCAGAGAGAGTGAGTGCGAGTCGCGCTGGATCTGAAGGTGGATGACCGTCACTTCGGTGACGGCGAACAGGATCGCCAACGACCACCAAGGGAGGGAAACGGGGACGTTGAGGGGAGCCCATCTCGTCACCACGGTGAGATGCAGGGCGACCCCGATTCCGCCCATGACGAATGCCAGCGCCCACAGCGAGACGGTCGCGCGGGTGCGTCGGGCCATGTCGGCTTGCGAAGTCGACTCCGGCATTGTGGTGATATCGGTAGCGCAAGCCCGCAGATGAGCCATATGACCGCGCTCAGGCGATGGCTTCCATTCGAACGTCGGCCCAACGCCTGGCGTCCGCAATCGGTATCTTCTGGATTCGGGAACCGGGGGTGAATCCATGAAGACGGTGGCGAGCATTCTCGAGGCGAAGGGTTCGGCGGTGTTCAAGGTCGCGCCGGGAGCTTCCGTGTACGAGGCTCTGCAGATCCTGGCCGAGAAGAACGTTGGGGCCCTGGTGGTGGCGGACGAAGGCAGGCTCGTCGGCATCATCTCGGAGCGTGACTACGCCCGCAAGGTGGTGTTGGCGGACAGGAGCTCGAAAGCCACGCTCGTCTCCGAGATCATGTCCAGCAAGGTCAGCGCGGTCGCCCCGACAGCCTCCCTCGAGGAGTGCATGGAGCTGATGACCGAGCGTCACATCCGTCACCTTCCGGTCCTGGTAGGAGACGAGATCGTCGGGATGGTCTCGATCGGCGACGTGGTGAAGGCGGTGATCGCCGATCTGGCGGCGATGGTCGACCAGCTCGAGGGCTACATCCGGGGTCGATGAGACCGGGGTGGTTCAGCCGGGATGCCCCTCTCCCGGCTCCACCCACCTGTCGCACAACCGTGCCGCCGACAGGGCATGGCTTTGAGGGGTCGCGCTACCGCTCCTGTTCCAGGAACCAGGTCTCCATCGTGCCCTTGCCCTTCACGTCCACGACGCCGCGGGGCTCGCACACGAACCGGTCCCCAAGGAGCTCGTAGGTCGCCCGGGTGATCTGGATCCGCCCCGGCACGCCCTGGGATTCCATCCGGCTGGCGGTGTTCACCGTGTCTCCCCAGACGTCGTACTGGAACTTGGTCGTCCCGATGATCCCCGCCACCGCCGGGCCGCTGTTCATCCCCAGGCGGAACTGGAGCGCCCCGATCCCGAGGGTCGGGTCGGCGGCGTAGTCGCGCATCCCGAGGGCCATGCGTGCCAGCGCTTGGGCATGGTCGGGCCGGGACGCAGGGACACCGCAGGCGACCATGTAATTGTCCCCGATCGTGCGGATCTTCTCGCAGCCGTGCTGGGCGGCGAGCCGATCGAAGTGGGAGAAGACGTCGTTGAGCAGCGTCACCATCGCCTGCGGGTCGAGGCGCTGGGACATCGGGGTGAATCCGACCACGTCGGCGAACAGCACCGAGATGGCGGGGTAGGACTCGGCGATGGTTCTGTGTTCGTCCTTGAGGACCGCCGCCACCTGGCGCGGGAGGATGTTGAGCAGCAGGCCCTCCGACTTCGCCTGCTCGGCCTCGAGCATCCCGAAGGCGGCATCGCGTTGTCCCACGAAGTAGTGGAGGAGCGTGAAGGCGATCGCCGACACCCCCACGACGTTCATCCCGAAGAAGACGAGCACCGTCGCCGTCGTCAGGTTGTTGTCGAGCCGCACCGACGGCTGCACCAGTTGCGCCACCACCACCAGCGCGGCGTAGGCGGCGAACCACAGGACCGCCTGGCGTCTCCCCGAAATGAGCATCGCCCCGAGCGGGGCGAGGAGCGACCAGAGGATCACCGCGCTGGCGTTGACGAAGCCGC
The DNA here is from genome assembly GCA_043805935.1 of Actinomycetota bacterium. Lineage (GTDB taxonomy): Bacteria > Actinomycetota > Acidimicrobiia > Spongiisociales > UBA11373 > RBG-16-68-21. Next base: position 3,689 of record JAZDHM010000026.1, on the reverse strand, counting down.
CGAGGGCGAGCTGCAGGAGGAAGGGGAGGATCAGGATCAGGGCCAATTGGGTGGTGCGGAACGCCCGATAGCGTCGGGTGATGGCGAAGGCCGTCAGGCTGGCCGTGGAGGCAGCGGCGTAGAAGAGCGGGATCGACCCGGCCAGCGGCTCGTCGAACGCCAGGTAGGTCCCGCCCCAGAGCATTGCTGCCGGGGCGATCATCGCGGCGATCGCCACCAGCACACGCTTGCGCAGGCGTAGGTCGGCGTCATCGGCGGGATCGAATCCGATCCTCTGGAATGCCCGGCGCAGCGCTCCCCACATGGGTGCGGAGGATACGTGGGGATGGACCAGGAGTGTCACACCCGGGGGATATGTTCTTGGAATGGGTTCCGAACGAGAACACGCCGGCGGCGCCGAGCCCTTGTGGCATCTGTCGAACGCCGAGTTGTGTGACCGCTACGTCGCCGAGGAGCGGGAGATCACCCGCCTGCAGGCCGAGCAAGCGGCGATTCTCGCCGCCATCGATGAGCGCCGGTCGTACGCCCCCGACTACCTGACGGCCACCGACTTCATACGGGATCGCGTCGGCGTGTCGGGTGGGGAAGCCCGACGCCGCGTCGCCGAGGCGCGGGGGCTCGCCGACCATGACCAGGTCCGGGACGCGTTCGTATCGGCCTCGATCGACCGGCCGCGGATGGCGATGCTGCTCCACGCCGCCGGCGTGGCTCCCGACGTGTTCAGCCGCGACGAGTCGGTACTGGTGGAGACGATGGCGGGTCTGCCGATGGGCGACGCCCGCCGGGCCATCGACTACTGGCGCCAGGCTGCCGACCGCACCGGCTTCGCCCGCGACGCCGAGCACGCCTACCAGCGACGAGGCCTCTCGCTCTCCGAGACGTTCGGCGGGATGGTCCGGATCGACGGCGACCTCGACCCCGAGTCGGGCAAGACGGTGGCGGCCGCCATCCGCTCGCTGGTGGAACCGACCTTCCTCGACGTCGAGGACTCACGCACCATGCGGCAGCGCCGGGCCGACGCATTGGTCGACGTGTGCGCCGACCATCTTGCTCACGGTGATGCCGCCGTGGCGGGCGGGTCTCGTCCCCAGGTCACCCTGACCGTGGCACCCGAGGTGTTGCGAGGCGAACCCGGTCAGCCATGCGAGCTCGACGGCGCCGTGATCACCCCGGAGGCGGCGCGACGAGTCGGCTGCGACGCCACCGTTACCCCGATCACCACGGATGGCGGCCGGGTGCTCGACGTCGGGCGGGCTACCCGGACCATCTCACCGGCCCTCCGCCGGGCACTCGTCGCCCGTGATGGTGGCTGCACCCACCCGGGGTGTGGCCGGCCCGCCCGATGGACCGACGCCCACCACGTGACGCATTGGGCGGATGGCGGCCCGACCAGCCTGGGCAATCTCCGGCTGTTGTGCCGTCGACACCACCGGATGGTGCACGAGGCCGTGGTGAGACGGGAGTAGCGGGCTCCCTACCCTTCCCCCCGATGCCCCTCCCACCCCATGAGTTGGACCGTCTCCACCGCACCGTCACCGGGCGGTCACGGGCGTCGCTCACCCTCAACCCGGCACTGACCGCCGACGAGCAGCGTCGCCTCGACGGGTTGATCGCCCGGCGGGAGGCGGGGGAGCCGCTGCAGTACCTGGAAGGGACCGTTGAGTTCGGGCCACTCACCCTGCGGATCGACGAGCGCGCCCTCATCCCCCGTCCCGAGACGGAACGGCTCTGGGAGGAGGCGGTCCGATCCCTCGGCGAGGCGGGGCCGGGGACGGTGATCGTCGACCTCGGCACCGGGTCGGGATGCCTCGCCCTGGCACTCAAGCACGCCTTCCCCCGGGCCCGGGTGTTCGGCACCGACCTCTCCGAGGAGGCCTTGTCCCTGGCCAAGGAGAACGCCGCCCTCACCGGCCTGGACGTCGAATTCCTCCAGGGCGACCTGTTCGTTTCGCTCCCACCCGGGCTCGAGGGCCGCATCGACCTGGTCGTGTCCAACCCTCCCTACGTGGCCGATGGCGACGACCTGCCCGCCGAGATCCGCGACCACGAGCCGCACCGGGCGCTCTACGCCGGGCCCACCGGGACCGAGGTGCTCGCCCGGATCGCCGAGGAGTCCTACTGGATGGTTGGGGTCGGCGGATGGGTGCTGTGCGAGATCGGCGACGGGCAGGCCGAAGAGGCCAAGCGCGTCTTCAACGCCTTCGACCGTGAGGTCCGCAAGGACCTGGCGGGCAGGGACCGCATCCTGGTGGCGCGTAAGGGAGCGAGTTGTTGCCTGTGAGCGGCCGACTCCGTCGGCTTCGCGTTGCGCGATGCGCTGTGCGCTGCGCGGCGGAGGTGGCATGGATCCCGATGGCGCATCGCGTATTGCGCATTGCGAATCGCGGCTCATGAACCTCGACCTCGCCCTCCAAGCCCTACGCAACGGCAGCATCATCGGCCTCCCCACCGACACCGTGTACGGGATCGGGGCCGATCCGATGCACCGGCGCGCCGTCGCCGCCCTGTACGAGATCAAGGGCAGGTCCGAGGACAAGCCGATCCCGATCCTGGCGGCGTCCCTCGCCGACGCCCGTGGCTTCGGCTTGATCCCCGACGCGGTGGCGGCGTACTGGCCGGGGGCGCTGACCGTGGTGGTGCACCGCACCCCGGCCGTCCCCCACTGGGTCGGCGACAACGACCGGGGCACGGTGGCGGTCCGGGTGCCTGACCACGCGGCGGCGCGGGAGTTCCTCGCCAAGTCGGGCCCGCTGGCGGTGACCAGCGCCAACCGCAGCGGCCAGCCCCCAGCGACCGATGCCTCCTCGGCGCGTGCCATCCTGGGCGACGCGGTGGCGGTCTACCTGGAGGGGTCGTCCCCGGGAGGGGTCTCCTCGACCGTGGTGGACTTCACCGGCGCCAAGCCGGTGGTGTTGCGACCCGGCCCGATCGAGTGGAGTGACCGATGAGCAGGCAGAAGGGCAGACGAACGGCGCCGAAGCCGCAGCACGACGCCTACGTCCAATCGCTCACCACCCGCGGCCGTCGCACCCGGCCCCCGGCGCCGTTGCCCGGCGCACCGATCACCCCGGTGCGCCGCTGGGGGGCGGTCGGGGTGGCGACCTTCCTGCTGATCTTCTCCTTCGCCGGGGTGGTCACGGCCATCGTGGAGGACGACCGCGGCAACAGCTCCAACGCCCGCAGCGCGGTGATCCTGGCCGTGATCATCGCCCCGCTGGCGATCTACCTGCTCGGGCTGATCTCGCGGGCGCCGACCCCGCTGCGGACGGCGGCCTTGGTCGCCCCGGCGACGATGGCCGCGTTCACCCTGCTGGCGGCGCTTCTGCGCGAGCCGGCGACCGCGGTCGTGGCCGCCTTCGGTGTTGGCGGTGCTTTCGTGCTGCGCCTCGAGGAGGGGATATCGGTCGTGCGCCGCATCTCGGTGGCTGGCATGCTGGCGATCCTCACGATGGTCGCGTACCGGTTCGTCCCCGATGTGATGATCGTCATCGCCCCGCTGCTGCCCTTCACCGGGTGCGCCGTGGCCGACAAGTTCCCCCAGCGAGCGGCGGCCGCCACCCCGGAGTGACGCCGGAAGGCCTGCGCTACCCTTGCTCCTCCGAGGAGGACGCATGTTCGGGACCCCGCTCGCCCAAACCGACCCCCAGGTCGAGGCGCTGATCAACCGCGACGTCGAGAGGCAACGCACC
>JAZDHM010000025.1:0-11230 GCA_043805935.1 Actinomycetota bacterium | reverse complement strand
ACCGATCCGATGAACTGCAGGACGTCGGGTTCCTCGAGCGTGTCGAGGTCCCGCTGCGATTCGATGATGCGGAGGCCTGCGCAGGCGGCGGGGCCGACGGTGCTCTGATCCGTGTCGGCGTCGACGAACGCCATCACCTTTCCGGCGCCCAGGCCGGCGGTGATGAGGCGCCTGGCGAAGGTCGTCTTGCCGGTGTCGGGCGCCCCGATCAGCATGATCACCCCGCGGCGGCGAGCCAGGTCGTCGATCAAGGGGGCGTGGATGTCGCCGGTCACGGGACTCCCTTCGGACGGCCGATCGTAGCGGCAGGGCGTCGGTGGACCCGCTGCCGGTATGCTCCGAGCCGATGCCGGGGCGGCCGATCTCCTTCCTCAGCGACTTCGGACTCATCGATGAGTTCGTCGGCGTCGTGCACGGGGTGATCGAGCGCATCGCCCCCGGCACCGAGATCATCGACGTGACTCACGGCGTGCCCCGGGGCGACGTGCGCGGCGGGGCCCTCACCCTGTTGCGCGCTGTGCAGTACCTTCCCCACGGCGTCGTACTGGCCGTGGTGGACCCCGGGGTCGGAGGCGCTCGCAAGGCGATCGCCGCCGAGACCGCGTGGGGTCACTTCGTCGGGCCCGACAACGGCCTGCTGGCGCCCGCGGTGGCGATGGTGGGCGGGGCCTCGCGGATCGTGTCGCTGGAGGCACAGGCCTTCCGGCTGCCTCGCGAAGGCGTCACGTTCGACGGACGCGACGTGTTTGCCCCGGCAGCCGCCGTCCTCGCCTCGGGGGAGGCGTCCCTGGACGAACTCGGGCCCGAGCTCTCGCCCGCGGCGATCACCCCCCTGCTGCTGCCACTGGTGGACCACAGTGAGGGTGTTGTCGACGGCGAGGTCTGGTGGATCGACACCTTCGGGAATGCCCAGACCAACATCTCGCCCGAGGACCTGCGGCTCGCCGGGCTCGCTCCCGGAGGCCCGGTGATTGTCCGCGTCGGGGCAACCGAGTACGAGATGGAGTGGCGCGACGCCTACGAGGTGGAGGGCACCGGGGTGGTGCACGTCGATTCCTACGGGATGATGGCGGTGGCGGTCCCAGGGGGCAGGGCCGATGAGACCTTCCGGATGACGGTGGGGATGTCGGTGGGGTTCAGGTCACCGAGAGCAGCTGAATGATGAACACCACCGCGGCCACCGTCAGCACGACGAGCAGCAGGACGATGGCGATGACGGTTCCGGGACGCATCGGCTTGCCGACGATACCGCGATGAGCACCGTGGTGTTTGTGACCCGGTCCGGGTGCACGCTGTGCACGGATGCCCACCCGATGGTCGAGGCCGAGGCAGCGCGCCGCGGTCATGCCTTTGCGGTCGAGGACGTCGACGATCGCGGGTGGCAGGAGCGTTTCGGCGACAGGGTCCCGGTGGTCCTGCGCGACGGCGTCGAGGTCCTCGCCGGGCGTTTCGGTCGCCGTCGCGTGCGCCGCGCCCTGGGCTGACGGAGGCCCACGGGCCGGGGCTATATTGCGCGTTCGTGAAGGCACGGGTACCCAGGGTCACCGTCCAGCGTCTTCCGGTGTACCTCCACTGCCTGGAGAGCCTGCCGGCGGGGCAGGCGGGCGTGTCGTCCGACCAGCTGGCGACGATGGCGGGGGTCAACAGCGCCAAGGTCCGCAAAGACCTGTCGTACCTCGGCTCGTACGGCGTCCGCGGCGTCGGCTACGACGTCGAGCACCTCAAACTACAGATCGGCCTGGAGCTCGGCTTGGAGAGCGATTGGTCGGTGGTCATCGTCGGCGTCGGCAACCTCGGGCAGGCACTCGCCAACTACGCGGGGTTCGGGGAGCGCAGGTTCCGCGTCGTCGGGCTGTTCGACAACGATCCCCGAAAGCACGGTGTTCGTGTCGACCGTCTCCTCATTGAGCCGATGTCGCGGCTTGAGGCGGCCGTGACAGAACGCAACGCCTCGATCGCCATCATCACCACCCCGCCCGCGGCTGCACAGGAGGTCGCCGACCGGCTGACCGAGGCCGGAGTTCGCTCGATCCTCAACTTCGCCCCAACGGTGATCCGGGTGCCGGATGGTGTCGACGTGCGCCGGGTCGATCTGTCCACCGAGCTCCAGGTGCTGTCGTTCTACCTGCGCCGCACCAACGGGGGATAGCGGCCTACTCGGTCTCGTCGTGCTCCATACGCGCCATCGCGGCGACGAACATCGCAAACAGGATGAGTGACGAGATCATCAGTGCACCCGGGAGGATCCTCAGCTGGAACGAATTCAGCCCCTCGATGAGGGCAGGGCGCAATCCCCGGGGGGCGTACAGCGTGTAGAACAGGCCGACGATCGAGAGGAACCCGAAGAACGCCGCGCCGGTGACGAGGAACGCCAAGCGCCGGCCGAGGTTCGTGTAGTTGATGAGGAAGATCGCTCCGGCGAACACCCCGATCGAGGCGACCGCCACGATGATCCCCCGCACGAGCACGCCGGGAGCGGGGTTTCCTTGGGCATCCAGGTTGTTCTTGCCCACGAGGTGCTCGTACGCCCAGTCGAGGGCGTGACGGAACTGGGGGACCAGGGACGCCAGGACGAACACCGCCAGGATCACCCCGAGCAGTTCGAGTCGGGTGAGCCCTCGTTCGTCGTGGCGGACTCGGTTCAGCATGTGCCTCATCACAAGCCTCGCTCGAACGTCACGATGAGCATGAGGTCTTCCCGGGAAAGCATGGCGCCGAATCCGGGCATCCACCCGCGGCCGATCCCGTTGATGCCGTACTGCTTGCCGTTCTCAGAGCCCTTGATGACGAAGACCAGGTGAGCCGCCTCGTCGGGGAACTGCAGCACGGCGCGTCCGTCGCGCAGCGACGGGCCGATCGCCCCCGACCCCGCCGGTCCGGTGAAGACCATCCCGGCCGAGTATCCCGCCGTGTGGCAGCGGGCGCAGTAGGCGTTGAAGAGGGCGACAGCGCGCTGGGCCGCGGTCACGTTCCCGTCGAAGGCATCGGCGGCTAGCTGCGGGATGTCGATCTGGTACGGGCGGGTCTCCCGAACCACCAGCAGGTAGTCGAGCCCCTTCTGGGTTGCGGCCACCAGCCGGTCGTTGTTCTCGGTGGCGAGCCGGAGATCACGGGTGATCGTGCCGAACTCGGTGACCGCGGTCCCGGCCTCCGTCAGGTCGGGAATCGGCGTCGGCCCGTTCGAGGTGGTGAACGCGTTGTCTCGTTGGAAGGCGAGTGCCTCGAGGGCGGTGTGGGCATCGGAGGCGGGGCTGGAGACGATCATTCGCGCCACGAGGTCGGTGAGGGTGATCTCGGCCCTGTCGGTGAGATGGTCGCGATCGGTGTCGGTGCCGGGGGACGAGCACGGGGCCTGATAGAGGGCCGCGGACTCCGCGGTGCACGTCCCGTCGCCGGTGAGGATTGCCTTCAGCTCGTCGGGGATGCCCTGGACCGCGGCGTAAAGGCTTGGGGCGTCCTGCAGCGCGGTCAGGGCCGCCTGCTGAGCGGCGACCGCGGCGTCGACCTGTTCGTCTGCGGTCTGGAGGCGGGAGATCTCACGCGCCACCTTGCCGTCGACCCCGGCCAGGACGTCTGCCTGGGGAGCCTGGAGGGAGGCGAGATAGGCGATGAGATCGTCGATCTGCTGGGTGTCGAGCGGTCCGCCTCCCTCGGCGCCCCACGCCGGCATCGGCGTCCCCTGGCGGCCGTAGACCAACCAGTAGCGGACCTCGTCCTCGGTGTAGCGGTACAGCACGTCGGTGAGGGCGGGAGCCGACCACGTGGTGTTGATGCCGCTTCGTCCCTCGACGAAGCGGGCGCCGCCGCCGCCGGCGTTGGCCCCGTGGCAGTTGCCGCACTTGTACTCGGTGAACCACTCCAGGCCGCGGTCGATCGCCTGCTGGTTGAAGGAGGCCACGGCGTCCGCCTGACGGCCCGACTCGTTGAGGTAGTAGACCGGCATCACCACGGCGAGGATGGCGGTGGCGGCGAGCGCCGACACCAGCACCTTGTTCAGGCGCTTGTTCTCCAACTCGTCGTCGGTGACGTACGGCGTCAGGTTCTGCGGCGCAGCCGCCCGCCGGTGGCGGACGCGCGACTGGGTGACGAGAAAGGCCATCCATCCGGCGAGGCCGAGGACTGCGATGGTGAGGGCGACTGCTCCGATGCCCACGGGTCAGCCCTCGCTCATCAACACGATGGTCCCTGCGGATACTGGATCGTCTTCACCGAGGCGCGGGCGGTCTGGATCACCTGGCCGGTGTCGATGACCAGTTCACCGGCGTCGTTGACGGACACGACGAACCGGTCGAGGTTGCGGGGCGCCGGCCCGCTCTCGTACTCCCCGTGATAGTTGTATCGGGAGCTGTGGCACGGGCACTCGAAGCCCTGGGAGGCATCACACTTCGGCACCCGGCAGCCGAGGTGGACGCAGCGCTGCCACAGGGCCATGAGCTCTCCGGCCACGACGGGGAGGCCGGCGAAGCTGCTGCCGGCGGCGTCCTGTTGGAAGGGGACGAGATAGGTCTGCGCTGCCGGGACGAACAACGGGGTGATCCGGCCGTCGGGGAGGAACACCTGGGCGAGCAGGTCGGTGGCCGGCCCGGCCACGACCTTGGAGCCGAAGCCACCCGGCTTGAGCTTCGGCCACATGAACGCCAGGGAGGCGATGCCGAACTGGGCGAGGAACAGGCCGAAGATGCCCAGGATCCCGCGGTTGAAGAATTGCCGCCTGGTCACGCCGAACTGGCCCTCGTCGACCACCTGGCGGGCCTCCAGGGGGTCGACCGGCGCCGGACCCTCGGGCACGTGCGACGCCGCCATGGCCGGCGCCGGATCCGGCCGAGCGGCGCGGGAGGCGGCCCGGTCGCGCCGCAGGGCCTTGCGGTCGACCCTCCCCACCACAGCCCGCTCACCGTCGCCGCGGCGAGCGGCGATCGACAGGATGGCGAGGGTTGCGATGAGCCCGATGACCGCGAACGCGACGATGACGATCTGGATCGTGGTCATAGGTCGAAGAAGATCCCGTCACGCCACGGGAAGGTGAAGTTGAAGCCCTTCCCCCGGTAGAACGATCCGATGATCGTCAGGATCGCCGCGGCCACCACGAAGAACGTGAACACCATGATGGCGAACTTACGGTCCGACGGCCGCGTCGAGCGATTCCGGTCGATGAACGGGATCGCGGCGATGCCGGCGAGCCCGAGGCCGGGGATCAACACGCCGGCGACCTGCGGGTCGAAGTAGGACAGCAGCTCCTGGAGGCCGAGGAAGTACCAGGGGGCCTTCGACGGGTTCGGCTGCGCGTTGGGGTTGGCCAGTTCTAGCAGCGGGGCGTTCTGGAACACCGAGAACACCACGAGCAGGGCGGTCACCACCAGGAGCGCCACGAACTCGATGGCGAGCAGGTGCGGCCACACGTTGACCTTGTCGGTCGGTTCCCGCTTGACCTGCTGGATGGCCCTGGCCTTGACGACCGTCAGAAGGCGCTGGGTGCGCACCCCCTCGGGCACTGCCGGAATCACCTGGGCGGCAGCCGCCGGGGTGGCGGCCACCGCGGTGGTCGTGCCGGCCGGGGAGGGCGCGGCGGCGGCACCGCCGCCGGTCATCTCGGCGAGCACCTGCTCGACGGGCACGCCGGTGGCCTTCGCCTTCGCCTCGGCGGACCGCTTCAGGAGATGGTCGGGGATGTTTGCCACGGCGTGCCTCTACAGGGGTCCCGAGATGCCGCCGTCCTTGCGGACCCGCCAGAAGTGGACCGCCATGAAGATGACGATCAGGAACGGCAGGGCCAGGACGTGCAGGACGTAGAACCGCAGCAGGGTCGGAGCGCCCACTTGGATGCCTCCGAGTAACACGAAGCTGACCTGATGGCCGAACACCGGCGTGTAGCCGGCCATGTTGGAGCCCACGGTGACCGCCCACCGTGCCAGCTGGTCCCAGGGGAGCAGGTACCCGGTGAACGAGAGCAGCAGGGTGAGCAGCAGCAGCACCACGCCGACCACCCAGTTGAACTCGCGGGGCGGCTTGTAGGCGCCGTGATAGAAGACGCGCGTCATGTGGAGGAACACCGTGATCACCATGAGGTGGGCGCCCCATCGATGGAGGTTGCGCACCAACTGGCCGAACGCCACGTTGGTCGAGAGCGAGGCGATGTCGTTGTAGGCCTGCGGGACCGCCGGCGTGTAATAGAACATCAAGAAGATGCCGGTGATCGTCAGCAGGATGAAGAGGAAGAACGACAGGCCGCCGAGACACAGCGTGTAGGAGAGTCGGACGCCGTGCCGCTTCACCTTCACCGGGTGGAGGTGGTAGAGCACGTTGTTCATGATCACGTACGACCGGTTGCGGGGGCTGTCGGCGTAGCCCTTGCGGAAGGGCGATCCCGGGCGGAAGATCGACTCCCACGCCTCGCTGCCGCGCACGCGTTCGCCCACCTTGGCGACGCGTTCGCCCAAGGTGGTCTTCCCGTTCCCGTTCCCGTTGGTCGTCACTCCCTCACTCCTCGTTCCGTTCAGTCTCCGCCCCGCCCGGCGGCGGGGTCGAATCTCATGGTGTCGGTGTTGCCTCGATCAGAAACGCATCCCGTAGGCGTATCCGTTCTTGAAGTCGCGTTGGCCGCTGTCGACCTCCCATGGCGCGGTGATTCCGATCCTCCCGGCCTGGTCGGAGAGAGAGCCTTCGAACTTGCCCAATGAGATCACACCCGTCGGGCACCGGTCGACGCACAGGGCACAGCGGGTGCATTCGTCCTCGTCGACGACGAACAAGCCCAGGTTCGACGCGTCGGACCGGGGATCGTCCACGTTGGTCGCTTCGGCGATGGCGTCGATGGCCAGGTAGTGGATGCACTTCCACGGGCAGATGTCGACGCAGCCCTCACAGAGGATGCACTCCGCCTGGTCGATGTGGAGGAACTGCTTGGGTTTCACGGCGCTGATGAGATAGGCGCTGTCGACCAGCGTCAGCTGGTAGTCGTCACGGAAGGGGGGCGTCTCCTGCCAGACGTCGGAGCGGGCCATCTACTTGGTTCCCCGCACGACCGGCCGCCCGTAGACGGAGGTCGTCGCCAGCCTCGGCTGGCCCCTCCGCTTCCACCGCTCCTGGATCTGATAGGCGCCGACGAGCACTGCTCCGAGCATGGTCGCCGCGTAGCCGCCGACGATGGCGTCCTTGAGGACGCCGTAGGAGATCGACACCGTGTTGTTGAGGATCAGCCACTTGGGAATGTCGAAGGCGATGCGCTGTTCGCTCCACCCCAGCTTCCCCTGAGTGAGGGCGAGCCACTGGTTGGGGACGATGCCGAAGATGATCATCATCTCGAGGGTGAACAGGAATGCAGACACCGTGGCGCGCGCCCAGGTGAGCGGCCGATCGAAGATCCAGCCGAACACGATCGCCGCAATCAGGATCTGGCTGCCGAGGAAGCTGGTGAGTTGTCCGACGACGGGGATCGCCCAGCAGGTGTTGGGGTCGGTCTCGAACCAGGCGCAGCGCGGGACCCACGGGTAGATCTCACGTCCGACGGCGTCGGTCGTTGCCAGCCCGGTGAAGTGGCTGATCACCACGCCGACGGCGATGAACAGCACACCGACGACGACGCCGATCAAGCCGATCCGCTGCCGCTTGTGATCAGTCACCGGCCGGAACCCTCCTCCAGATCGGGGGGCATTGTACGCGGAAGGGGGTTGAGGGGAAGTCGTCCGCGGTGGCCGTGTTCGTCCGCGGCGGGTTTGCGCGCGCTCGGCCCCGTCGAGGCTCGATGAGCGTCCGCTCGGCCGTCCCGGGGGCGGGGCCGCGAAGGGCTAACCTTCCGCCGCGATCCAGGACGCAGAGGGGTGCGGGGAGTGACCTCGACGGCACAGATCAAGTCGGATCGGGACCCGCTGCCCGCCGACGGCTCATTCCGGACGGGTTTCGTCGTCCGTGCCTACGCGTTGACCGCCGCGGCATTCTTGGTCGTGGGGATCGCGCTGTACGGTTTGGCGGCTGCCAAGCTGGTCTGGCCCGATCTCCTCGCCGACCGGGCGATGTTCACCTACGGCAGAGTGCTCCCCGCGGGCGCCGACGCCCTGCTCTACGGCTGGCTGACGATCGGCCTGCTCGGGATCGCCCTGCATGCCGTGCCCCGCCTCACCGGCAAGCGCCTCATCTCACCGATGGCGGCGCTGGGTGCCCTCGGCCTCATCGCCGGCGGGACCGCCGCCGGAACGGGGGCGGTGCTGCTCGGTTACAGCGCCGGCGGCCGGTGGCTGGAGTACCCGCTGCTCGTCGACGGTGCCCTCGCCGGTGGGTTCTTCGTCGCCGCCGCCGTCTTGACCGCCACCGCCCTGCGCGGGGGCCGCCGCCCGCTGCCGCTCGCCGGCTGGTATCTCATCGCCGCCCCGTGGTGGCTCCTCTTCGCATACGCCGTCGCCGCCGTACCGATCTCCGGGCTCCCGTCCGACGTTCAGGCCGCCTTCGCCGGCTCGGCGCTGTTCGGGCTGTGGGTCGTGGCGGCGGGCATCGGTGGTGCCTACTACGTGGCGTCGGTGGTGGTCCCCGAGGCGAGGTTCCACGTCCGGCTGGGCCCGATCGGGTTCTGGTCGCTGGCCTTCACCTGGGCGTGGACCGCCGGCCGCACGCTGCAGTACGGCCCGACCAAGGATTGGTACGAGACGCTCCCGATCCTGTTCGGCGCCGGCTTGATGCTGGCCTCGATCACCATCGTCACCGACTTCGTCCAGGCGCTGCGGGGGCGGTGGCAGGCGCTCTCCGCATCGCCGGCCCTCCGGCTGATCGGCGGCGGGCTCGCCCTGCTCCTCGTGGCGCCGGCGGTCGGGCTCCTGGAGAGCCTGCGGTCGGTCTCGGCCGTGGTCGGGCTCACGCAGTGGGGTATCGGATTCGATCAACTCGTGCTCCTCGGCGTGGGCACGCTCTTGACGATGGGAGCCCTCGCCCACGCCCATCCCGCCGAGGGGGGACGCGTCATGAGCCGCTGGATCGGCACCCCCATCCTGTGGATCGGGCTCCTCGGGGTGGTCGGCGCAGCGGGCAGCCGCCTGGTCGCCGGTCTTCAACAGGGATTCGCCTGGCTGGCCGTGGTGCAGGGGGCCTCTGGCGGGAGCGTCGGTGACGGATTCGGCGAGTCGCTGCGGCCGCTGCGCAGCGCCGACCTGGTTCAGGTCGGCGGCCTCGCCCTGATCCTGCTCGCCGCCCTCCTGTTCGCCCTATTCGCCCTGCGTCACGCGTTCGGACGTTCGGCGGCACACGCACCAACCCTCGCCGATGGCGCCACCACTCCGGTCACCACGGTGCTGCGCGGGGCGGTGGCGCTGTTCGTGGTCGCCGCCCTGGGGGCGCTGCTGTTTCCCGCCGTGGACAGCGACGCCCCGCCCTCCCTCGCAGCGGAGGCGTCACACGGTTCGGCCTCGTCATCGATCTGGGACCGCGGCCAGGAGCTGTATCGCACCGAGGGCTGCTGGTACTGCCACTCGCGCGAGGTACGGCCGATCATCACCGACGTCGGTCTCGGGGCCGTCTCGCTGCCCGGCGACTACGCCTATGACGACGCCGCGCTGGTTGGGAGCGCACGGCTCGGCCCCGATCTGGCCCACTTCGGATCGCGCGACGACGCCGGAGCCACCGCGCTCGGCGAGCGGCTCGTCGATCCCACCGCCGACCGCGCCTGGTCGGTGATGCCGTCCTACCGCTATCTCAGCGACGATGATCTGGCGGCGCTGACGGCGTACGTGGCGGGACTGGAGTGACCATGGAAGAGCTGCTCGCCGCCGCCGCCGCCGCGATGAAGATGCCTGAGCGGATGGTGCAGCGCTCCGCGGAGGCCAAGGCCAAGGCGCAGGGGGTGTCGGTCGAGGTGATCCTGGCCGAGTGGGCCGGTGTCGCGGCACCTGCGGCCGGCGACGCACCGTCCCCCGCCACCGTCGCCGCCACTGAGCCGCCTGCTCCGGCGGTGCCCACCGCTCCAGCCGCCCCTCCCGCCACTCCGTCGGCGGCGGCTCCCGCCGGCGGTTCGCTGCTGGCGGCGGCCGCGGTGGCGATGAAGATGCCCGAGCGGATGGTGCAGCGCTCCGCGGACGCCAAGGCCAAGGCGCAGGGGGTGTCGGTCGAGGCGATCCTGGCCGAGTGGGCCGGGGGCGAAGCCCCCCAAGGTGCCGCCGCCATTCCCGCCGCAACACCCGCTGCCCCCACGACGCCGTCGGCGGTTGCCCCTTCCCCCGCATCACTCGCGGTGGAGGTGATCGGCGAGGCGGCGCCGGCACCGGCGCCCAGGCGAGAAGCGACACCGACACCAGAGGCCGTCGTCCCCGTCGGCGCCCTGCCCCGCTGGCTGGCCGCGCTGTTCCTCGTGGTCCCGGCGTTTGCCATCGTCTACGCCACGTTCCTCCCCAACGGCCCCAACTGCGGGGATGCCGGCCGCCTGGGCGTCGACCCGGTGACCGGCGTCGCCGCCAACTGCGACGGGTCCGCCTTCGGGTCGTCGACCACCGACTACTACACCGTCGGCGCGACCGTCTACGAGACCGCGGGATGCAGCGCCTGTCACGGGGCCAGCGGCGCCGGCGGCGGCAGTTTCCCCGGCTTCACCGGTGGTGCGCTGCTGACCACGTTCCCCGAGGGGCAGTGCGCCGCACAGGTGGAGTGGGTGAACCTGGGGACGAACGGATGGCCGGACCCGACCTACGGGGCGAACCGCAAGCCGGTGGGAGGATCGGGTGCGGTGATGCCGGCGTGGGCCTCGGTGCTCACCGCCGACCAGATTCGGGCGGTGGTGGTCTACGAGCGGGTCGCCTTCGGCGATGAGGACCTGGCGACCGCGCTCACCGACTGTGCCCCCTCTCCCGAAGCCAGTGCCGCCGCGGAGGGCGGCTGACAGCGCGCTCGGGATGATCCTGAGCCGATCGAGGGCGCCGATCCAGACCCTGGTGGCGAAGCATCCTCTTGGAGGGTCAGGCCCGCTTGACCACCCGCACGAAAGCCGCGATCGCCCCCTCGACGTCGGCCGTGGTCACCCCGAGGTGGGTGACCATCCTGATCCGGCCGCCCAGAGCGCTGGCGCGCACGCCTTCCTTCTCCAGGGCGGCGCCGAACGCAGTGGCGGTCATCCCGTCGGGGGGCGAGCAGAAGACCATGTTGCTCTCCGCGGGAGTGACTCCCAGGCCGAGGTCGGCGAGTCCCGAGGCGAGTCGGGCGGCGTTGGCGTGATCCTCGGCGAGGCGTTCCACGTTGTGATCGAGGCCGTAGAGGGCGG
>JAZDHM010000024.1:0-4658 GCA_043805935.1 Actinomycetota bacterium | reverse complement strand
CCGGAAGCGCTCCCTATCGTGAAATAGTCGATAATCGATGATCGCCGGATCTGGTTCCGAGAAAGGGCCGGAGATGTTCAAGGCCGTGCGACGCGACGAGGCCGAGGTGTTCAACCTCCCCGGGCGGGATTGGCTCCTCTACGTCGGTCCCGAGAGCAGCGACGCCCGCAATCTGACGGTCGGCTGGGCGACCTTCCCGGCCGGGTCGTCCCCGCCGGGCCACGTACATCCCACCCAGGAGGAGATCATCTACATCACCTCCGGGTACGGCCAGCTGGTCACGCCGGAAGGCACCGCCGAGCTCGAGCCGGGCACGGCCGTCTACATCCCCATCGGCCTTCATCACGCCACGGTCTCCACCGGCCCCGGGCCGCTGGAGATGGTCACCTCGTTCTCCCCACCGGTGCGGCCGGGCTCGTACGAGGACCCCGATCGCGTGGGCAGGCCGGGTTCACCAGGAGGTGGCGCGTGAGCAGACAGACGGCCGTTGCCGGTCCCGACGTGGCCGCGCTCGAGGAACTCGCCCGGCAGGCCCGGGCCCACATCGTGCGGTCGATCGCCACGGCCCACGGCGGTCATCTCGGGGGACCGCTGTCGGTGATCGACCTGTTGATCGCCCTCTACTTCCAGGTGCTGCGGATCAAGCCGGATGAGCCCGCCTGGCCCGACCGCGACCGATGCGTGCTGTCCAAGGGCCACAGCTCGATCGCGCTCTACACCGCCCTGGCGATGCGGGGGTACTTCCCGATAGAGGAGCTGGGCACCTTCGACGCCATCGACTCACGGCTCCAGGGACATCCCGACATGAAGCTGACCCCCGGGATCGACATGGCGTCCGGATCCCTCGGGCTCGGCTTCTCCGGCGCCCTCGGCATCGCCCTCGGGGCCCGGGCCGCGGGAAAGGACTTCACCACCTACGCCATCCTCGGGGACGGCGAGTGCAACGAGGGGATCGTGTGGGAGGCCGCCCACGTCGCCCAGCGGTACGCCCTGGACAACATCGTGGCGATCGTGGACCACAACAAGCTCCAGCAGTTCGGCTGGCACGGCGACACCGTCGCCCACCGGCTTCCGCCCTACACCGGCACCCAGCTGGTCGACCGGTGGTCGGCCTTCGGCTGGAAGGTGTTCGAGATGGATGGCCACGACATGGCCGACGTCCTCTCGACGGTGCAGCAGGCCAGGGACCACGTCGGCGGCCCGGTGGCGATCGTCTCGCACACCATCAAGGGCAAGGGGGTCTCCTTCATGGAGGGCAACTACCTGTGGCACAGCCGGGTGCCCACCGCCGAGGAACTGGCGACCGCAATGAAGGAACTCGGCGAACCGGCCGCGCCGGCAGGAGGTGGCGCATGACGCTCACCAAGGGCAAGGCGCTCCGCTTCGTCTTCGGCGAGACCGTGGCCGAGCTCGGCGAGACCGACCCGCGCATCGTGGTGCTCGACGGCGATCTGGGCAGTTCCACCGGGGCGGACATCTTCGAGAAGGCGCACCCCGACCGCTACTTCCAGATGGGGATCGCCGAGCAGAACATGCTGGGCGTCGCCGCCGGCATGGCCACGATCGGGTTCATCCCGTTCGTGTCGACCTTCGCCTGCTTCGCGGTGGCTCGGGCGCTCGACAGCATCCGGGTGCTCATTGCCCAGCCCCGCCTGAACGTGAAGATCACCGGCGGGTACGCCGGGCTGCTGGCCGGCATGACCGGCAAGACCCATCTGATGTTCGACGACGTGGCGGTGATGAGGGCGATGGCCAACATGGTCACCGTGGCTCCCGCCGACGAGGTGGAGGCCCGCCAGGCGATCAGGGCGATCGTCGCCTACGACGGCCCGGTGTACCTCCGGCTGACCCGGTCGGACTCCCCGATCCTGTTCGACGATTCGTACCGGTTCGTGCTCGGTCGCTCGACCGTGGTGCGCCAGGGGGACGACGTGACCGTGTTCTCCACCGGCGTGCACACCACCCGGGTGTTCGAGGCGGCCCAGCTGCTCGCCGATGACGGCATCGAGGTCCATCTGGTCCACGTGCCCACGATCAAGCCGCTCGACGAGGAGGGGATCGTCGCCGCCGCCCAGAAGACCGGCTTCGTGATCACCGCCGAGGAGCATTCGATCATCGGCGGGCTCGGCAGTGCCGTGGCCGAGACGCTGTCGGACCGGTATCCGGTGCCGGTCAAGCGGCTCGGGCTCGCCGACACCTTCGGCGAGTCGGGGCCCGACGACGCACTCTTGGACAAGTACGGAATCTCGGTGGAGAAGACGACCGCCGCCATCAAGGCGCTGGTCGGCGCCCGCAAGGGCGCCAAGCGCAACTGACAGTCTGGGATGGCGGGGGCGCCGGGGATGACAAGGAGAGAACATGGACATCCTGGACAGGTTCCGGCTCGACGGGAAGGTCGCCATCATCCCCGGCGGTGGCGGCGCCATCGGGTCGGCGATCGCCAAGTCGCTGTCTTCGGCGGGGGCGTGTGTCACCGTGGTCGACCGCTCGGCGGAGGCGGTGGAGAAGACCGCGGCGGTCATCTGCGAGGGCGGGGCGAAGGCCCTGGTGGTCAAGGGAGACATGACCGTCGAGGAGGATGCCGAGCGGGTGATCTCCGAGACCTTGGACACCTACGGGCAGCTGGACATCATCGTCAACGCCATCGGCGGAGGTGCCGGGAAGGTCCTGTTCGCCGCCCACGAGTACCCGCGGGCCGAGTGGGACTGGATCTACGAACTGAACGTCCGCAGCACCCTGCTGCCAACGCAGGCGGCGGTCCGGGCGATGGTGAAGGCGGGGCGGGGCGGGCGAGTGGTGAACATCTCGTCGGTGCGCGGCCAGTTGGGGATCGCCGCCGGCTATTCGGCGTACGTGGCCGCCAAGGGGGCGATCAGCTCGCTCACCCGGCAGTGGGCCACGGAGTGGGCCGGCCACGGCATCACGGTGAATGCGATCGCCCCGACCTTCGTGGACACCCCGCAGGTGGCCATGCTGCTCGGCGACCCGAAGTTCAAGAGCGCGCTGGTGTCGAGGATCCCGATCGGCAGGGTGGGCCAGCCCGAGGACCTGTTCGGCGCCGTGCTGCTGTTCTGCTCCGATGCCGGGTCGTTCATCACCGGGCAGATCCTGACCATCGACGGAGGATTGACCGCCACCCAATAAGAGATTCGGCCGCGATCGGGGACTCGGCGGCCACGCATGAACCGGCCCGGCCGGGAGAAGGAAAGGAATCATGCAGAAGGTCACCGAGAGCGTCTACACCGACACCACGATCCGGGGCTGCAACCCCAGCTTCGTGGTGACCTCGGACGGGGTGGTGGTGATCGACACGCCGCAGCTCCCCACCAAGGCCGTGGAGATGCGGGCCATCGCCGAGAAGCACGGCCCGGTCCGCTACGTGGTCAACACCGAGCACCACGTCGACCACATCTTCGGCAACTACTACTTCAAGGGCGCCGGGCCGGTCATCGCCCATCGCGGCGTCGACGAGAACTTCATGGTGGTGGGCACCGACCTGGATCCCTTCGCCTACGCCGCGGAGGCGATCCCCACCGATGATCCCAAGGGTGCGGCGATCTTCCCGGAGCGCGCCACGTACTTCGAGGATCCGAACCGCCCGAAGATCGTGTTCACCGGCGACGTCACCCTGCGGGTGGGCCGCCACGTCTTCGAGTTGATCCACACCCCCGGCCACACGCCCGGGCAGGTGGCGGTGTACGTGCCCGCCGAGCGGGTGGTCTTCACCGGCGACACGATCTTCAGCGAGTGCCAGACCTGGCTGCACACCTCGAACGTCGATCAGTGGCTGGTGGCCCTGGAGCGCATCCGCCAGCTCGACGTCGACCACATCGTCCCCGGGCATGGGCCGGTGACCACCAAGGCGTACCTCGACGTGCAGCGCAGCGTGCTCATGGAGTGGGTGACCGCGGTGGCGGTGGCGGTGGCCAACGGCTGGTCGCGGGAGGAGACGGTGGCCAAGGTCAACTTCGCCGACCGGTATCCCGTCGACGTAGGCCAGGGCTACATGATGAACCACATCCAGACCCACAACGCCGGAGCCCTCTACGACAGACTCACCGGGGCCAAGGCGTAGGCGGGCGACGACGAAGCGGTCATACGCCCTCGGTCGTTTCGGGTGCGGGGCGGAGCCGTGCGGGAGGGGAGAACCGAGATGACACGTTCGGTCACGGCACCGTCGCAACTGCCCAAGGCCGACAAGCTGCACATCGCCTTCGCCTTCTATGCGGCGGTGCTCCTCGAGGGCATGATGCTCTCTTCGGTCGGGCCGACCCTCGACGGACTGGCAGAGAACAGCGCGTCCACCACCGAGCAGATCGCCATCCTGTTCACCGCCAACTCCCTGGGCTACATCATCGGCTCGCTGGTGGCGGCCCGGTTGTACGCCCGTCTTCGCGGCAACCGGGTGCTCGCGGTCGCCCTGGTGTGGATGGCCGCCCTCACCGCCACCATCCCCTTCCTCGGGAACCTCTGGCTCATGTTCCTGGTGTTCATGCTGATCGGGCTCTCCGTCGGGTTGCTCGACGTGGGCGGCAACACCCTGCTGGTGTGGCTGTACCGGCGCGACGTCCCGCCCTACATGAACGCCCTCCACCTGTCCTTCGGGATCGGCGCCTTCCTCTGCCCGCTGATCGTCGACCGGTTCGCCGTCGGCGGGG
>JAZDHM010000023.1:0-7169 GCA_043805935.1 Actinomycetota bacterium | reverse complement strand
GCGACCCGGCCCATCGCCACCGGGATCCCGTCGAGTTCGGCGATCATCACGGTGCCGGCCTCCTCGGCCAACCAGTCGAGGAAGGCGTCGGCGACGTAGTCGCCCCATGAGAAGGTGTCGCGGGTCCATGCCGCGATGGCGGGTAGATCTTCGGGGCGGCCGATCCGCGTGGTCAATGGCACGGGGGCAGAGGGTACGCGGGTGGCGAGGAGTGGGCATCCGGACTCCTCCTTGGGAGAGGGTTGGGGGAGGGCCACCTCGGGAGATGAGCCGCGGCGCGGGGTGGTCGAGGGTCTTTGCCCTCTCCGCTCGGCCCTTCGCGTCTCGCGCCCGCCCATGGGAATGGGGGATGCCTCAGGTTCCAGCCGGTAGCTGGGAGCTGGCAGCTGGCAGCCGGCCGGCGAAGCCGGCCCTAGTACGCCGCCAGCAGCCGGGCGTGGTGCATGATCCCCTCCACCGAGGGGTACACCTGATCCTCGAGCGACGACGAGTAGGGGAAGGTGGGCAGTTCCGGTGTGGCGTAGCGCCGCACCGGGGCGTCGAGCCACTCGAAGGACTTCTCGGCGATCTGCGCCGACACCTCGGCCCCGTATCCGCCGAACTGGTTGTCCTCGTAGACGATGAGGACCTTCGAGGTGCGCTGCACCGCCGCCTCCACCGACACCCAGTCGAGTGGCCGCAGCGTGCGCAGGTCGAGGACTTCGGCGCCGATCCCTTCCCGGGCGAGCCGGTCGGACGCCTCGGCGGCGAAGTAGGCCATCGTCCCGTAGGCGATGATCGTCAGGTCGCTCCCGGTGCGCCGCAGCGCGGCGGTGCCGATCGGCACCCGGTGCGGTCCGGCGGGGACCATCCCCTTGACCAGGCGATACAGCTTCTTCGGCTCGAGCACCAGCACCGGGTCGGGGTCCTCGACCGCCGACCACAAGAGGCCCTTGGCATCGGCCGGTGTCGACGGGATGACCACCTTCAACCCGGGGACGTGTGCATAGAACGCCTCGATCGACTGGCTGTGGTACAGCGCCCCGTGCACCCCGCCGCCGTACGGCGTTCGGATCACGATCGGGCAGGTCCAGCCACCGCCCGAGCGGTAGTGGAGGCGTGCCGCCTCGGAGACGATCTGGTTGAAGGCGGGATGGATGTAGTCGGCAAACTGGATCTCGGCGATGGGCCGCGCTCCGACCGCACCCATCCCGATCGCGGCCCCGACGATCGAGGACTCCGCCAGCGGCGTGTTGAAGCACCGATCGGCACCGAAGGCGTCGGTGAGCCCGACGGCGTGCTTGAACACGCCGCCTTTCGGGTCGGCGACGTCCTCTCCGAAGAGCACCGTCTCGGGGATCGCCGCCATGATGTCATGCAGCGCCTTGTTGATGGCGGTGACCATGTTCATCTCTTCGCCCGGCGGATCGGCGTCGACGGCTTCGACGGGCACCACGTTCTCGATCGGCCTGGCGTAGACGAACGCCATCGGATCGGTCGGATCGGGCGCGGCCTCGGCCGTCTTCACCGCCGCGCTCAGCGCTTCGACTGCCTCGTTCTCGATGGCGACCTCGGAGTCCTGGTCGAGCAGCCGGCTCTCGATGAGGTACTGGCGGAGGTTGGCGATGGGGTCGCGCTTGAGCCACATCTCGATCTCACCGACCGGCCGGTACTTGTCGTCGTCCTCCGAGGTGTGGGCGTAGTGGCGGTAGGTGCGACACTCGATGAACGATGGGCCGCCGCCGGCACGGGCTCGGGACACCGCTTCGGACGCCGCCCGGTACACCTCGAGGACGTCGTTGCCGTCGACCGACTCGGACGGCATCCCGTAGCCGCGGGCGCGCTCGGTCAGGTCGCCGGCCACCTGGTCGGCGAGGGGCACCGAGATCGCATACAGGTTGTTCTCGATTACGAACACCACGGGCAGGCCGCGGGTGCCGGCCATGTTGAGTGCCTCGTGGAAGTCGCCCTCCGAGGTGGCGCCCTCCCCGCCCCACACCATGACGATCCCGGGATCGCCGCGCCGCTTCAGTTCGTAGCCGATGCCCGCGGCGTGGGGGAACTGGGTGCCGATCGGCGACGAGTGGCTGAAGATCCGCAGAGCGGGATGCGACCAGTGGTTGGGCATCTGGCGTCCGCCGCTGTTGGGGTCGGATTCCTTGGAGAACACCCCGAGGAACAGGTCGACCAGGGACAGGCCGAGCCCCAGGGCGACGCCAACGTCGCGGTAATAGGGGAGGGCCCAGTCGTAGCGCTTGTCGAGGGCGGCGGCGGTTCCCACCTGGCTGGCCTCGTGACCCGACGACGACACGACGAACGGCGCGCGTCCCTGGCGGTTGAGTGCCCACATCCGGTCGTCGACGCGGCGCGTCAGCACCATCGTGCGATACATCTCGAGCAACACGTCGTCGCTGATGCCGAGATCGAGATGATTACGGATCGGATCGATGCCGATCGCCACGACGCCCCTCCTCTCAGTTTCGGTCGTCGCCGCTGCGGCGGAAGAGCCGGAGGTTCCCGATCTCGGCGATTCGTTCCTCGGCCAGGTCGACGGCCGCGACGTTTGGCGTGACACCCCGCTCACGGGACGCCTCGAGCACCCGGAGGGTGTTCTCGTAGATCTTGTCGATGCGCGCCGCGGCCCTCTCCGCCGTGTAGCCCCGCAACTCCTCGGCCACGTTGATCAGCCCTCCGGCATTCACGACGAAGTCGGGAGCGTAGAGGATGTCGCGGTCGGCGATGCGGTCGGCGTCCTCGGGGGTGGCGAGCTGGTTGTTGGCCGATCCGACCACCGCCTCGCAGCGCAGCCGCGGGATGGTCGTCTCGTCGAGGAAGCCGCCCATGGAACAGGGGGCGAACACGTCGCACGGCACGTCCGCGATCTCGTCTGGCGACACGACCTCGACGTTGAACGCGCTGGTGACGCGCTCGATGGCCGGCGGATAGACGTCGGCAACGGTCAGCTTCGCCCCCGATTCCACGAGGCGGCGGGCCAGATCCGAGCCCACCTTGCCCACGCCGAGCACGGCGACCTTGCGGCCGGACATGTTCTCGGAGCCATGGAGGAACTTGAGCACGGCCCGGATCCCCGCCATCACCCCACGGGCAGTCGCCGGAGACGGGTCCCCGGAGCCCCCTTCCTCGACCGGGACGCCCAGCACCCACCGGGTCTCCCGCCGGATCAGTTCCATGTCGTGGGCGTCGGTCCCCACGTCTTCGGCGGTGATGTAGCGGCCTTGGAGCGAGTCGACCACGCGCCCGTAGGCGCGCCACAGGCGCTCCGACTTCATCTTGCGCGAGTCGCCGATGATGACGGCCTTGCCACCACCGAGGTCGAGGCCGGCCGCGGCCGCCTTGAGGCCCATCGCCCGGGAGAGGCGCAGGACGTCGGTGAGCGCTTCCTCCTCCGAACGGTACGGGAAAAAGCGAGTCCCGCCGAGGGCGGGACCGAGGGCCGTCGAGTGGATGGCGATGATGGTCCTGAGGCCGGAGGAGATGTCGGATCCGAACACGACCTCCTCGTGGCCGCGATCACCAATCGCGTCGAATACCCCCAACGGCGGCTCCTTTCGCGGATTCGCCGCGATATTAGCCCCGGGTCCGATGGCGGGTCCCGGGACCATGTCCCCCCGGATCGGTACCATCGCCCCTCATGGCACGCGCCGCCTACCTGAGGGTGTATCTGCCCGAGGCGAAAGTTCCCGAGCGGTTGGTCCACGTCGCCAACGGTGCCATCCCCGTCGGGCGGGTGATGCGACGCGGTGAATTCGGCCTCAGCGACGAGTCTCCTCGAGACGACGCCTTCGTCCTCGAGCACGCCGGGCGCCGCTACGTGTGCCCCCGCTTCCCCAGGCTGCGGATGCTCGAAGGGTTGATGGCGTTCCGTAATGCCTACCAGGGGCCCACCGCCTCGCTCCTCGTCCCGCAGGCGACGGCCGACCGGGCCGCTCGCGAGTTGGAACGGATCCAGCACCGGGTCCCCGGGGCGCGCAGTCACATTCTGACCTCTCCGTTCTTCGTCCCGCTGCGGTGGTTCTCGCTGTTCGATCCCGCCGAGCGGATGCTGGTCGACGAGGCCGAGATGCTGACGATCCGCTACCGCACGCCGATGCGAGACGGGCTCCGGCGGATACGCCGCTCGGTGACCGTGCTCCAGGAGGCGGGGTTCGACGAGGCGATCGTGGAGCAGGTCGTCGACCTTCAGGAGTGGCTGGAGCCGTTCCCGATCGACGCCGTCGTGGAGCTCGATTACGGGGGTGTCGCCTCGTACTTCACCAGGGCGGAACTGGCGATCGACGAGTCCGCAGCCGACATCGGCGCCAGCCTCGACGCCCTCGAGGAGGGCGACTACGAAGAGGCCGGCGAGCACTACGGGTTCGCCGCCTCGCGCTGGGCGCACGCCCAGTCGCTCGCTTATGCCAACTGAGGCCGACGACCCGGTCGCCGAGCGCGTCTTCTTCGATCCCGTCGAGCGCCAGATCCGTGAGGCGATGGAGCGGGGGGAGTTCGACGACCTCCCGGGCGCCGGACGGCCCATACCCGATCTGGGGGCCGGCTATGACCCTGCCTGGTGGGCCAAGCGTTGGCTGGAGCGGGCGCGGCTGGAGGATGCGGTCAACGAGGTGCGCCGCACCATCACACGGGAGCTGCCATTCCTCGAGGCCGAGCGCGATCGGGCGAAAGCGGCGCGTCGGCTTGCCGAGATCAACGAGATGATCGCCACGTTGAACGAGCGGCTGCCCGATGGCGAGCGAATCGACCCGATCGGTATCTGACGAGAGCGATCCCAGGGTTCGACACGGTGACGGCGTGGGGCCTAACCGCGCTGCCTGCACGTCTCGTTTCCCCAGGCGAAGCAGGCGACCCGGCGCCCGTCGGGTCCGAGCAGCTCGACGCGGTCGCCGCGGTTTTGAAGGATCGTGTCCGACTTTCCCCAATGGCGCTCCAGGGTGCTGTCGGTTCCTCGCCCGACTCGCACGCGCATCGAGGCGCCCGGCGGCACCGGCGTGGGTTTGTCGAAGAGATACGTGTCGCCATCGTTCGAGAGGAAATGGTCATACAGGTCGATCGTCTGGTTCGAAACGTTCCGGATGTCCACCCACTCGGTGTCCGGTATGTCGCCGCTGGGCGGGTCGTACATCACCGACAGTGCAACTTGGTCCGTTAGCGGATCGGCACAGTGCGAAAGGCACGGGAACTCGAAGTACGCCCGGATGTCGCCGGCAGGGTCCAGCAGCACGGCCTCGTCGCCCTCGTCGAGGAACAGGGGGTCGCTGTTGTTCCAGTAGTAGAGAGTGCCACGTGGCGTCCCGTGGCCTGCAACGACGCGAACGGAATCACCCTGGTCGATCGTGATGTCTGGGAAGACGAACCGGTGCGAGTTCGCGTCACGGAGCTCCCAGTTCTCCAGGTCGACCGAGCCTCCGCCATCGTTGATGACCTCCACCCATTCGTCCCGCGCGTTCTGAGCATCGAGACCATCGGCATCCCACATGACCCGCAGCCGGAGCACGGCGTTCGGTGCAGGCCCGACTCCGCACCCGTCGTCGCTCCAGATGCGGCGGTGGTCGTCTCGGGCATCTTGAGCGTTCTTGCGGTAGCGCTGTATCTGCTTGGCGCCCAATTCGCTCGACGGCATCGGCGGGCCCAACCCCTCCTTCAACAACGTGTTGGCAACCTCTTTGTCGTCGACGAACACACGCATGGGGATCCGGCCGAACGCATCGAGCGGTGCATTGAGATCTCCTTCGAGCTCGACCCGCCGGCCGATATATGGGTCTTCTGGAGCGTTCGAGTAACCCAATTGAAGATAGGTGTTTGCATAGCTGGGGTCACCGACGAGGTACTCCATCCGCTGGGTCGCCTGCGGACCCCAGCACTCGACATTGCCCCTGTCGCCGAAGGCGTTGATGCCGTACAGGCGGATCGGCCATCCGGCGTATCCATCGGTCCTATGAGGACTGCCGTCGATGTCGACGATGATCGTGTCACCGTCGCGGACGTGGGTGACCGTGCCCTGGTAGCTGTGCCACACCTTTGAGCTGGAGGCGGCGTCGGAGGGAGTGGATCCGCCCATCGTGACGAGTCCGGCGACGAGCACCGGCGCAACCAAGCGGGCCAAGCGGTTCACAGCGAAGCACATCGGCAGATGCAGCACCCCAACTTGAACCCGACACTGCGCTCCGCAGCCGTCCTGTCCGATCAGCGATTCCAAGGCGTTGGATCGGCCTTCCGGTGTGCCCGGCCCCCCGAACGAAAAGCCGGCGCGGTTCGGCGCCGCAGGTGAACCCGGTTCACTCCTTCGTGTGTGTCGTCTCGGTGTCGGCTGTCTTTCTACTGCGTCGTCCTACCCACAGGGCGGCGAGGATCAGCAGCACCGGTAGCCACAGGAACGGGATCACCGCTCCACCGGCCACCACGATCACGCCGAACACCCGCTGCAGCCCGTGCCACGACGAGTGCAGGGCATCGGAGAAGCCGGGCAGCGAGGTGTCTCGCACCACTGCCAGGCCGCCCAGGTCGGTGACGACGTCCACGGATACCCGTAGCGGTGTGCCGTCGGCGTCGACGGCGGTTGCGGTCACCGATGGTGCCGGATATGTCGCCGCCTCGGCCGTCGTCTCGAAAGCCAGGATGACCCGGTCGCCGGGAAGCAGGAGGGCGGCGAGATCACCGTCGACCACCACGAAGTCCTGGGCGTCGGCGTCGACCCCGGGGTCTCTCGCCTCGACCTCGCTCAGCGACGTGTCGCCGGTGTTGGTGATCTCGTAGCAAAAGGTCACGAGGTCGCCTTCGTCGAACGTGACGTCGCCCGACCCCGGGCATCCCTGCCCGCCGTCATGGCCGAGGTAGGCGGTCTGGACGAGCTCCAGCGTCGGTTCCGGGGTGGGCTCGGTGAGGATGATCGTGATCGTCGCCAGGGAAACCGCCGTCTCGATCGTGCGCAGCTGGCCGCGCAGCAACTCGAGGTCGGTTTCACGCTGGAGCAGTTCGGCCTCGAGGGCGGCGACGTCCTTCAGCTCGGTGGCCTGGGAGAGGAACGTGCGCAGTCGCTCGACGCTGGCCCCGGCGGTGGTGATGCGGCTCTGCAGGTCGACCACCCGCTCGGTGACGTCGTCGGCGGTCACCGACTGGCTGACCAGGGTGCCGATCCCGCTGAGCCGGTCGAGCGCCTCCTGGAAGTCCTCCGG
>JAZDHM010000022.1:0-5317 GCA_043805935.1 Actinomycetota bacterium | reverse complement strand
CCGCCCGTCGCGCTCGAACGGCTCGAAGGGCTTACCGTCCCAGCCGTCGTCCTCACCGGGCGGCTGCACGTCGTGATGGGCGTAGAGCAGCACGGTGGGGGCCCCCTTGGGGGCGGCGATGGAGCCGAACACCGCCGGATGAGCACCATCGAGCTCGAGGAGCCGGACGTCGCCCAGCCCGGCTTCCCGGAAGAGGGCGGCGGTGGCGTCCGCGGAACGCCGCACCTGGGCCGGGTCGAACCCGTCGGCGCTCACCGAGGGGATTCGTACCAGGTCCTCCAGCTGCGAGCGGATCGAGGGGAAGAGGGTGTGGACGGCCTTGGCGAGATCGTCGTTCATGTGCCCGACGATACCCGCCACCCGCCGGCCGTCAGCTGGGCCCCTGAGCCTCTGCCCCCGGGAGCGGGCGGGCGACCAGGTCGCCGGGCCCGGTGAGGGGGAAATGGCAGGCGGCGGCGTGTCCCGGCGCCAGCTCGCGGAGCTGAGGTTCCTCGGTCGCGCAGATCGGGAATTGGGCCTTCGGGCACCGCGGATGGAATCGGCACCCCTTGGGTGGGTCGATGGGAGACGGCACGTCGCCCTGGAGGATGATGCGTTGCCGCGCGCGGGCGAGATCGGGGTCGGGAATGGGAACCGCCGAGAGCAGGGTTCCGGTGTAGGGGTGCTTGGGATCGCGGTACAGGTCGGCCTGCGGGGCGATCTCGGCCACCTTGCCCAGGTACATGACCACGATGCGGTCCGACACGTGCCGCACGACCGAGAGGTCGTGGGCGATGAACAGGTAGGTCAGGTTGAACTCGCGCTGCAGGTCCTCCAGGAGGTTGAGGATCTGAGCCTGGATCGAAACGTCGAGCGCCGACACCGGCTCGTCGCACACGATCAGGCGCGGGGTGAGTGCCAGGGCGCGGGCAACGCCGACCCGCTGACGCTGGCCTCCGGAGAACTCGTGGGGGTAGCGGTTGTAGTGCTCGGGGTTCAGACCGACTCGCTCCATGAGTCCCTGGACCGACGTCTTGATCTGGTCCTTTGGCACGACGCTGTGGATCCGGTAAGGGTCGCCGATGATCGAACCAACGGTCTTGCGCGGGTTCAGCGATGCGTAGGGGTCCTGGAAGATGATCTGCATCTGACGTCGCAGCGGCCGCATCTGCCTGCGTGAGTAGCGGGTGTAATCCTCACCGTCGAACTCGAGTTTCCCCGCCGTCGTCTCGTGGAGTTTGGTGATGACTCTGGCGAGGGTGGTCTTCCCGCAGCCGGTCTCGCCGACCAGGCCGACCGTTTCACCGGGGAAGATCTCGAGGTCGACGTCGTCGACGGCCTTGACGTCGCCGACCCGCCGCTGGAAGACGATCCCCCGGGTGACCGGGAAGTACTTCCTGGCACCGGAGACCTTGAGCAGGGGGGTCACCCCGGCCTTCCGATGCGGGGCCGATGGCTGCGATGTCTGGGTCGTCATGTCGGCTGGAGGACGGTCTCGGCGAAGATCCGTTCCTGCGTCTCCATCGGCAGATGGCACGCCGCCATGTGCGGGCCGCCGGCCGGCTCCAGGACGGGGACCTCGGTGCGGCAGACGTCCATCACGTAGGGGCAGCGGGGATGGAACGCGCACCCCGGCGGCACGAAGATGAGCGAGGGGGGGAGGCCCTTGATCGGCAGCAGGCGCTGGCTCTGGCCGGCGTCGAGTCGGGGGATCGACTGCAACAGGCCCCACGTGTAGGGGTGGCGGCCGCGGTAGAAGAGGTCCCGGCCCATCCCGGTTTCCACGATCCTCCCGGCGTACATCACCTGGATGCGGTCGCAGTGCTCGGCCACCACGCCGAGGTCGTGGGTGATGATCACGACCGCGGCATTGAACTCGGTTCTGAGCCGGTCGATCAGGTCGAGGATCTGCGCCTGCACGGTCACGTCGAGCGCGGTCGTCGGCTCGTCGGCGATCAAGAGGTCGGGGTTGAGGACCAGGGACATGGCGATCATCGCCCGCTGGCGCATCCCCCCGGAGAACTCGTGCGGGTAGCGTCTCGCCGCCTCCTCGGGTTTGGGGATTCCCACCTTCCCCAGCAGGTTGAGCGCCAGCTTCCACGCCGCCTTCTTGGTGGTCGCCTCGTGAGCCAGTACGGCCTCGGCGATCTGATACCCGACGCGGTACATCGGGTGGAGCGAGGTCATGGGGTCCTGGAACACCATCCCCATCTCCTTGCCCCGGATGTGGCGCATTTCCTCCACCGGCAGCTTGAGCAGGTCCCGCCCCTTGAAGATGACCTCTCCCTCGAAGCGGGCGGTCCTCGAGCCGATCAGCCCCATCACCGTGAGGAAGGTCACGCTCTTGCCGGAGCCGGACTCCCCGACGACGCCGAGTGTCTCCCCGCGGTGGATCTTGAAGCTCACGCCGTCGACGGCCTTGACCAGCCCGTCGGCCGTTGGGAAGTGGACCTTCAGGTCGCGCACCTCGAGGAGCGGCTGCCCGTCCTCCGTGTCGTCGCGACGTGATCGGCCGGTCACGAGAACCTCACGCGCGGGTCCAGGAAGGCGTAAAGGATGTCCGCCACCAGGCTCATCAGGGCCACGGCGAGGCTGGCGAACACCACCACGTCCATGATCACCGGGAGGTCACCGTTCTGGACGGATCGAACGACGTAGGTGCCGAGGCCGGGGAGGTTGAACACCGTCTCGGTGATGATCGCCCCTCCGAGCAGCGTCCCCAGGTCGGCGCCGAACAGCGAGACGACCGGGGTGAGGCTGGCGCGCAAGGCGTGCTTGTACACCACCTTGTTCTCGGAGAGCCCCTTGGCGCGAGCCGTGCGCATCCAATCCTGTCCGAACGCCTCGAGCAGGGAACCCCGGACCATCCGGGCGTAAAACGCGGCGAAGAGTAAGGCGAGCACGATCCAGGGTAGGAGGAAGTGGAGGAACCATTGGCTGGGACTCTCCCCGAACGGGATGTAGCCGGTCCCGGGGAGCCAATGCAATTTCTCCCAGAAGATGTAGAGGCCCATGAGCCCGAGCCAGAAGACCGGGGCCGACACGCCGAACAGGGCGAACCCCATCGACGCTCGATCTTGCCACCGGCCGCGTTTCAGGGCGGAGACGATGCCGATGAAGATCCCGAGGATCAGCCACACGACGGCGGCGCCGATGGCGAGCTGGAAGGTCACGAATGCCCGGGTGAGGAAGTTCTCCCGGATGGGCGACCGGGTGACGAACGACAGCCCGAACCCGGGCCACCCGTACTGGTCACCGAGAAAGATGCGTTTGAGGAACAACGCGTACTGCACCCAGAACGAATGATTCAGGCCGAGGGAGACCCGGACCTCCTCGATGAGCCGTTGACTGGGTGCCCGCCCGGCGAACAGGATCGCCGGGTCGACCGGCGGGATCACGAAGAAGATCAAGAAGGTGAGGAACGTCACCAGGATGACGACGAGCAGCACCCACAGCAGGCGGCGTGCGATGTATCTGCCCATCTAGGTGGTCCCTCGATCGTCATTCCTACTCTCCAAGGGTGCCGGGGATCGCTCCGCAGATGCGGAGCGATCCCCGAACACCGTCTCCGTCGCTAACCCTGCAACGAGGGGTCGACCGCGAGCTTGGAGAATGCCGTCGTGCCGGCGAACTGGTCGAAGTCCCAGCTCGTCACGGCCGGACCGATGGTGGTGAGAATGTTCGGCCACAGATAGGGAATCCACGGCACGATCTCTTCCATCAGCTTCCTGTCGAGGGCGTTCCAGCAGTCCAGTCCGCCTTGCTCATCCGTCAGGGCGACCTGCTTGCAGTTGTCGATGTCGGCATCGACGCCCGGGGTCGGCCCGAAGGCGACCCCAAGATCGGTGGCCATCTCGGCCGAGAGGCCGACCATCGAGTAGTTGTAGTTGCCTTCAGCCTTGATCCCACGGCCGTCGAACAGGAATCCGACGAACGAGCTCGAGTCGGGGTAGTCCTTCCCCCAGCCCGGGTCCATGCCGATCGGGATGTTGTTGGCGACGGTCTGGATGATCGTGTAGTGGTTCTCCGCTTCCTGGACCTGCACCTGGATGCCGATCGCGGCCAGCGATGCGACTACCACCGGCTCGGATTCCACCCATGGTGAGGTGGTCCGGTTGACCAGGACGACGTTCGAGCACTCGGGTGCGTCGCACATGCCGTCGCCGTCGGTGTCATACACCGACTGCGCCATCTCGGCCTGGGCAGCGGCGAGGTCGCCGGCATGCCCTTCCGTGGCATATGGGTCGTAGTCAGCGCCGAGCCCACTCAAGCCTGGAGGCTGGATGTGGGTGGCGATGACGCCGCTGATGTCGCCGCCCCACGCCTGCAAGATGCCCGCCTTGTCCATGATCAGGTTGGCGGCCTTGCGAACGTGGATGTCGTCGAACGGCGCTGCCGTCAGGTTCATCGTGATGTACCAGGTCCGGTCATCACCGCCCCTCTTGAGGAGAGGCTGCAGCGCCGGATCCGTGGCATAGGCCTGGAGCACGTCCGCCGGGGGGTTCCCCGAGGAGACGGCGCCGTCGAGCTGGCCTGCGCGGATCTTGGCGTAGATGTCCTGGGCATTGGTGTTCAGGTCGATCGTGATCCGGTCCACATAATTGGCCCGAACCGCCGGATCGTCCGTCGCCGGGTCGTAGTCGGGGTTGCGCACGAAGTACGAATGGTCCTCGGGATCGAACCCCGAGATCGGGCCGGATGCCGTCAGGGCTGCGCAGCTCGACGCATCCAGCTGATCACTGCCTTCGTACATGTACGGACCACTCGAGACCACATACCGGCCGTACTCGCCGGCCTGCAGGAAGCACCCTGCGACCTCTTCCGGCATCGGTGTCGTCGCCGGCATGGCGACGAGGAACACGAAGTCCGGCGAGACCCTGGTCAGGTGGAAGATGATCGTCTGGTCATCCGGTGTCTCGATGCCCGCGATCGAGTCCGGCATGTCCGCAGACAGCGTCAGCCCGTCGATCAGGCCGTCGTAGTAGAACTCGTACTGGGCCACGATCGACTCTGTCGCCATCCGGCGGAATGCGAACTCGACGTCCTTCGAGGTGATCGGCCGCGACAGGGGCGGGCCGAACATGACCCCGTCCTTCAGGGTGAACGTATACGTCAACCCGTCGGCCGAGATCTCCGGGAAGTCGGCGAGGTCCGGGGCGAGCGAGTTACCGTCCGCGCCCCCCGTGTGGTAGTAGGTGAGCAGGGTCCGGGACAACAGGTTCGTGAAGATCCCGAACGAGATGCCCAGGTACTCACCACTCGGATCTCCGCCGCTCGTGTAGGCGATTCCGTCTGTCTCGATGCGGTAGGTGCCACCGACCTGGGGGCCGGTGCCGCC
>JAZDHM010000021.1:0-5179 GCA_043805935.1 Actinomycetota bacterium | reverse complement strand
TCGATCACCACACCCCGGGCATCGCCTGGGCCAAACACGACCGGCTTGCCCTGGACGAGGTTGATCCGGTTGAGCTCGCGTTCCTCCCTGCCGGTCAGGGCGACGAACGCCTTGTCGTTGAAGACATTGCAGTTCTGGTAGATCTCGATGAAGGCCGAACCCTGGTGGCGGTAGGCCGCGCTGAGCATCTCCTGAGTGTGGGGCCGGTCCATGTCGACCGTGCGAGCCACGAAGGTCGCCTCGGCGCCGAGGGCCAGGCTCACGGGGTTGAAGGGATGGTCGATCGATCCCCACGGACTCGACTTGGTCTTCTTCCCCTCCTCGCTCGTCGGCGAGTACTGCCCCTTGGTGAGGCCGTAGATCTGGTTGTTGAAGAGCAACACCTTGATGTTGATGTTGCGTCGGAGCGCATGAATGATGTGGTTCCCGCCGATGGAGAGGGCGTCGCCGTCGCCGGTGACCACCCAGACCGACAGGTCGGGCCGGGCGACCGCAAGGCCGCTGGCGATGGCCGGAGCCCGGCCGTGGATGCCGTGCATCCCGTAGGCGTTCATGTAGTACGGGAAGCGCGAGGCGCACCCGATGCCGGAGACGAACACCACACTCTCCCGGTTGATGTCGAGATCGGCCATGAAGTTCTGCATCGAGGCCAGGATCGTGTAGTCCCCACATCCGGGGCACCACCGCACCTCCTGATCGCTCTGCCAGTCCTGGCGGGTGTAGCGCGTGGCGGTGGTCATGACTCGATCAACTCCATCAGCTTGCCTTCGATTTCCGCTGCCTTGAACGGACGGCCTTGGACCTTGGAGTAGCGCACCGCGTCGACGAGGAATTCGGCGCGCAGGAGGCGCCACAGATGACCCCGGTTGAGCTCGGGGACGAGGATCTTCGGGTAGCGCCGCACGATCTCGCCCAGGTTCTTCGGGAAGGGGTTGAGGTGACGGAGATGGACCCGGGCGACCTTGTGGCCGCGGTTGCGCACCCGGCGCACCCCGGCGAGGATCGCCCCGTACGAAGACCCCCATCCGATCACCAGCACGTCCGCATCGATGTGGGTGTCGATGACGATCTCGGGGATGTCATCGGTGATCTGAGCGATCTTTCGTTCACGGAGCATCGTCATCAGCTCGTGGTTCTCTGGCGTGTATGAGACGTTGCCGGTCCGATCCTCCTTCTCGAGCCCGCCGATGCGGTGCTCGAGACCTGGGGTGCCCGGCACGGCCCACGGTCTGGCGAGCGTCTGGGCGTCGCGCAGGTAGGGGAGGAACCCGTCGGGGTGGTTGATGGCGGTCGTGAACTGGACGCTGATGTCGGGCAGGACGCTCAGGTCGGGGATCCGCCACGGCTCGGCGCTGGTGCCGATGTACCCGTCGGAGAGCAGGATCACCGGGGTCATGTACTTCAGGGCGATGCGGGCAGCTTCGATGGTGGCGCCGAATGCGTCCGACGGCGAGGACGCCGCCACGATCGGGAGGGGTGCTTCGCCATGGCGGCCGTACATCGCCATCAGGAGGTCGGCCTGCTCCGTCTTGGTGGGCAGCCCCGTCGACGGCCCGCCCCGTTGCACGTCGACGATGAGCAGCGGGAGTTCGGTCATCACCGCCAGGCTGATCGTCTCGCTCTTCAGGGCGAGGCCGGGGCCGCTGGTGGCGGTCACGCCGAGGTGGCCCCCGAAGGAGGCGCCGAGCGCGGCGCCGACGGCGGCGATCTCGTCTTCGGCCTGGAAGGTGCGCACGCCGAAGTTCCGGTGGCGGGACAGCTCGTGGAGGATGTCCGATGCCGGGGTGATCGGGTACGACGCGTAGAAGAGCGGGAGCCGGGCGGCCTGTGCGGCGGCGATGAGACCCCACGCCAGCGCCTGGTTACCGGTGACGTTGGTGTAGGTGCCGGGCGGCATCTTGGCCGGCTGCACGGTGTAGGTGTGCCGGAACATCTCGGTGGTCTCGCCGAGGTTGTATCCCGCCTTGAAGGCCAGCATGTTCGCTGCCTTCACCTCCGGCTCCTTGCCGTAGTACTGCTCGATCCAGGCGAGGGTGGTCTCGGTCGGGCGGTTGAACATCCATGCCATCAGCCCGAGGGCGAAGAAGTTCTTGGAGCGCAGGACTCCGCGGCCCTTGAGTCCTGACGTCTCGACCGCCTTCTTGGTCAGGTCCTCCATCGGGACCGTGAGTACCCGGTAGGCATCGAGCGAGCCGTCGTCGATCGGGTTGGTGGCGTACCCGGCCCGAGCGAGGTTGCGCTCGTCGAAGGCATTGGAGTTGATGACGATCGTTCCTGCCGGTGCCAGGTCCGACAGATTGGCCTTGAGGGCGGCGGGGTTCATCGCCACCAGCACGTCGGGCTGGTCGCCCGGGGTCAGGATGTCACGGTCGGCGATGTGGACCTGGAAGGACGACACCCCCGGCAGGGTGCCGGCGGGAGCGCGAATCTCGGCGGGGAAGTTGGGGAAAGTGCTCAGGTCGTTCCCGAAGATCGCCGAGGCCTCGGTGAAGCGGGTGCCGGCGAGCTGCATGCCATCTCCGGAGTCGCCGGCGAAGCGGATGGCGATGGTGTGGACGTTCTCCACGTCCTCGATGGGTTCGATGGTGGGTGCTTCGGACACGGACCGGCTCACTCCTCGGTTGCGACTGGGGAGAGACGACCATCACTGCCGGGCCGGGCCGGCTCGGTGATCGTCTCGTCCTCCGGATGTTCCAACCCGGGCATTGTATGTCGCCTGTGGTCACCACCGATACGGCGACTGATGGGCCGGGCGAGTGACTCCGGAGTGCTCGAGCCCGAGGCCGATGGCGAGGAGGCGGCCCTCCCCCCACCATGGCCCGATCACCTGCAGTGACGGCGGGGGATCACCCGCAACCGCGATAGGGAGGGCGAGGGCGGGGGCACCCATCTGGTTGACCAGCGCCGAGAACCACGACAGAGCCTTGTGGTAGGGCTCGGGCTTCCCGGCCACGTCGACGGTGTCGCGGCCGATGACCTTGCGCAGCACCGCCACCGTCGGGGTCATCAGGACGTCCACGGCGGAGAAGAGCCGTGCTGCGGCGTTGCGCAGGCCCGACCGCCAACCGAAGGCGGCGGTGATGGCGTCGGGTGTGTGGGCGAGGTCGGCGGCGAGCCGCTCCCGGATCGAGGGCCCGTAGCGCGTCGGGTCCTCGGTGAACCAGGCACGGTGGACTGCTGCCACCTCGGCGTACGTCGCTCGGGGGAGGAGTGCCGGGTCGAGGGCCGGTTCGGCGATCCGGCTGACCTGCGCGCCGGCGGCGACGAGGCGGTCCAGGACGATGGCGAATCCCTCGGCGACCGCCGGAGCGAGCGTGCGCTCTGTCCATGGCACGGGGACGCCCACCCTCAGCCCGGTGAGGTCAGCCGGTGAGGTCGGCGCGATGACCGGTTGCGGCACCGACCACGGGTCGGCCGGGTCGTCGCCGGCGATGACCCGATAGGCTGCCGCCAGGTCGGCGACACAGGTGGCGATCGGGCCGACGGTGTCGAGCGAGGGGGCGAGCGGGAACACGCCGGTGAGGGGGATCCTGCCGTGGGTCACCTTCAGGGCGCAGCATCCGCACAGGGCCGCCGGCACCCGGACCGAGCCGCCGGTGTCGGTCCCGATGGCGAGGGGGACGATCCCGGCGGCGACGGCGGCGGCCGAGCCGCCCGAGGAGCCTCCGGGGGAGGTGGCCGGATCCCACGGGTTGTGCACCGGGCCCCACCATTCGTTCTCCGAGGAGAACCCGTAGGCGAATTCGTGGAGCCCGGTCCGTCCGATGATCACCGCGCCGGCGGCCTCGAGTCTCTCGACCACCGTCGCCGTCGCCGTCGCCGGCGTGCGGAGGAAGGATGAGCCGCACGTCGTCACCAGGCCCTTCTGGTCGATGAGGTCTTTGAGCGCGATCGGGACGCCGGCGAGCGCGCCAGGCTCTCGTCCGGCAGCCACGGCGGCGTCCACGACTTGGGCGGCGGCCGCGGCGCCGCCCGCGTCGACGAAGGTGAAGATGTTGAACGGCTGGCGCGACGCCCCCGCCACTGCATCGCGGGTGAAGGCCTGTGCCGTCCGTCGTCGGCTGCCCACGACCGACACGAGGTCGTCGACGGTCACGAGATCGAGATCGACCGTTCCTGGGGGAAGATCGACACCCACGGGAACCCAGCGGGGACGACCGCCTCGGTGCCGTCGGCGTTGAGCAGTGTGAAGGGGTCGTTGATCGTGTCCCGCTCCCAGGTTCCCTGCCACATCCGGCCACGGGCGAACACGTACGCGTCGCCCGACCCGACAGTCTCGGTGGCGGGGACCCCCGAACCCGCCACCCCGGCCGCCGGGTACGCGGTGTACTCCTCCCCGGTGAGGATCACCAGGACCTCGGCGTGGACCTGGGTGAGGGTGCCGTCGCGGTCTACGGTGTTGTGATTCCTCCCGTTGGTCTCACGCAGATAGGTCTGGCTGACGTCGTCGTACGTCCACGACACGACGTCACCGTCCGCCCAGTCCAATGAGACCTCGGTGGCGACCGCGTCCGGGATTCTCCACGTGTCGACCTTGTACAAGCCCACCGGCGGATCGTTGCTGTAGCCGCGCAGGTCGGAGGTCTCCTGCAAGGCAGCCGTGTCGCCGTATAGGTTGTGCGGGGCCGTTCGGGTGCCGATCCGATACAGCCCGGAAGTGGTGGTCTCACCGATCAAGCCGACGCCCCGGCTCGCGGCGAGGTTCTGGATCCAGGTCTGTCCTCCCGAGATGACCAGGGGCGCCCCGATCGCAGTGACCAGCGTCGAGTCCGTCGCCCGCAGTGAGCGCACCGGCCCGATGTAGTCGGTGTCATTGTCGTGGAACAGGGCGATGAACCGGGTGAAGCCGCCTTCGACCAGAAGCTCGATGATGGCGTCGGCGGCCTGCAAGCCGGACTGGGGTCTGGCAACAGGGTGGTTGTCGATCTTGATGGCGATCGCTCGGCGGTCTACGAGGATGTCGTCCTCCGCCGCGAGTCCGTTGAGTGGCGACGCAAAATCGGGCGGGAACGTGGTGACGGTGGTCGAGTCCGGGAGCGTGGTGGTCGACGAGGTGGTCGTGGTCGGCGCCGTCGTCGTGGTGGTGGCCGCGGTGGTGGTGGCCGCGGTGGTGGTCGTTGTGTCGGCATCGCCGCCGCCACTGCAGGCGGCGGCGATCAGGGAGAAGGCGGTGAGAGCG
>JAZDHM010000020.1:0-2361 GCA_043805935.1 Actinomycetota bacterium | reverse complement strand
TGGAGAACTGGTCGGGCGACGCCGGATGGCTGATCCGCATCTGGCAGCACCTCGAGGTGTCGGTGATCGCCGTGGCCGCGGCGGTGGTCGTGGCCATCCCCCTCGGCGCCTGGCTCGGCCACACCGGCAGAGGCGGTCTGGCGGTGGTCTCGGTGGTCAACATCGGCCGGGCGATGCCCTCGTTCGGCATCCTGGCACTGGCGCTTCCCTTCACGATCTGGCTGGCTCACACCTTCCCGGCCGTCGTGAAGAGCGGGCTCGGATTCGCCCCCACCTTCGTGGCGCTCTTCGCTTTGGGACTCCCTCCGGTGTTCACCAACACCTGGGCGGGGGTGCGCGGCGTCGACCCCGAGGTGGTCGAGGCCGCCCGCGGCATGGGGCTCACCGGCCGCCGCCTGCTCCGGGAGGTCGAATTGCCACTGGCGCTGCCGCTGATCATCACTGGGGTCCGGACCACCGCCGTCCAGGTGGTCGCCACGGCCACCCTCGGGGCGCTCGTCGGGTACGGGGGGCTGGGACGATTCATCGTCGACGGGTTCGCCACCCAAGACGACGTCCGCATGGTCGCCGGCGCCCTCTTGGTGGCAGTCCTCTCGGTGCTGACCGAGATCACCTTCTCGTTGCTGGAGCGGTGGACGGTTTCCCCGGGGATCGCCCACCACCGGCGGGCCGAGATCGCGGCCTGAGGCGACGCCGGCGGCCCCGGATTTCCCCGGTTTGGCGGAACACGGCGAGGGGACGGAGAGTTGACTCCACAACGGGGCGCTGACACGGCGCGCCCGGAGTACGCAACCGAGAGGAGAGAACCCATGCGGAAGCACTTCCGCAGCCGGGTCGTCGGGGCGGCCCTCATCGGCCTGGCGCTCATCGTGAGCGCCTGCGGCGATGACACCGGGTCGGGTGGCGACACCAAGGTTGGCCCGGCGATCACGATCGGCTCGACCAATTTCGGCGAGCAGTTGATCCTGGGAGAGATCTACGCCCAGGTGCTCGAGGCCAACGGCTACACGGTGGAGCGGCAGTTCAACCTCGGCGACCGCGAGGTGGTCTACCCGGCGCTGACGGGCGGGCAGATCGACCTGATCGCCGAATACACGGGGTCGCTGCTGACCTACAAGCAGGGCACCCCCAGCACCGACTCCGACCAGACCGCGGCCGACATGCAAGCGGCCATCCAGGCCGACGGGCTCACCGCCCTCGCCTACGCGCCGGCCCAGGACCGCAACGGGATCGTGGTCACCGCCGACACCGCGGCAAGCCTGGGGCTCACCAAGGTCAGCGACCTCGCCGCCCACAACGGCGAGCTGACCTTCGGAGGGCCGCCCGAGTGCCCCGAGCGTCCGCTGTGCCTGATCGGCCTGCAGGACCTGTACGGCCTCCAGTTCGCCGGGTTTACGCCTCTCGACGTCGGCGGGCCGCTGACGGTCGCCGCCCTCGAGGGCAGGGAGATCGACGTGGCGTTGCTGTTCACCTCCGACGGGGTGATCGCCGCCAAGGGATTCGTGCTCCTGGAGGACGACATGAACCTCCAGCCGTCCGAGAACGTGGTCCCGGTGGTGCGCAACGAGATCATCACCGCCTACGGCTCGGAGTTCACCGACCTGCTCGACTCGGTGAGCGCCAAGATCACCACCGCCGAGCTCTCCGCACTCAACAAGCGGTACGGGATCGATGCCGTGGATGCCGACGTGCTCGCCCGCGAATGGCTGACGGCCAACGGCTTCCTGTAAGAAGGATGAGCGACCTCGATCGCCCGGGGCTCGACGTCGAGCCCCGGGCGTCGCTCTCTCTCCTCGACTATCGCCGGCGGGTTGCCGGCCTCTACGCGGGGGCACGCGCCGCCGGGGCGGGCGAGGCGGGCTGGGGGGCGTGGCGGGCCGGCCGCGACGACCTTCTCCGGACCCATCCGCAGAGCCCGATCCCATCCGACCGACGCCCCGGGGTCCCCGGCCGCGGCTACTTCCCCTACGACCCCGCCCTGCGGTTCGTGGCGCCGGTCATGCCGGCGCGAGGAGGACGGCTCGCCCTCCCCCACAGCGGCGACGGGTCGACGCCGGGACGGGCGTTCGGCATCGCCATCCTGACGATCGATGGCCGCGAGGTGACCGTGACGCTGTTCCGTCTCGACCAGTACGGCGACGCCGTGTTCGTCCCGTTTCGCGACACCACCAACGGCTCGGAGACCTACGGCGGCGGGAGGTACCTGCTCGATACCGCCAAGGGCGCCGACCTCGGTGGCGACGACCACTCCATCGTGTTGGACTTCAACTACGCCTTCCACCCGTCGTGCGTGCACGATCCGCGGTGGTCGTGCCCCCTGGCCCCGCCGGAGAACCGTCTTCCGGTGGCGGTCCGGGGCGG